>OMJA01000056.1 GCA_900299245.1 Nitrospiraceae bacterium
CTGATCTGCTTCGCCGTCGCCCTCTGGAACGGACGCGATCCCATATTGAAAGAGCGCCTCTTCGGCCTCACCGGCAACGAAGGCAATCACGGCGAAGATTTGAAGGAATATTACTTCTATCTCGATTCCACGCCGACGCATTCCTACATGAAATATTTGTACAAATATCCGCAGGCGGCCTTTCCCTATGACCGGCTCGTGGAGGAGAACCGCCGCAGGACACGGCAGGATCCTGAATTTGAGTTGATCGACAGCGGCGTCTTCGATGGAAACCGCTACTTCGACGTGTTCGTGGAATATGCCAAGGCGACCTCCGAAGATCTCTGCATCCGAATCCAGATCGTCAATCGAGGCCCCGAGCCGGCTGAATTGACCGTCCTGCCGACGCTATGGTTTCGCAACACTTGGTCATGGGGATCGGATATCCGGCGGCCGCGCCTGAAGGAGGGCGAGGCCGTGACGGACATGAGTGTGATCGAGACGAATCACGACTACTATGGGAAACGGCGATTACTCTGCGACGGACAACCGCCTCTGCTCTTCACAGAAAACGAGACCAACACCCGTCGCCTATATGGCGATCACGACGGAGCCGCCTACGTGAAAGACGGGTTTCACAACTATGTCGTGCACGGCGAGAAACACGCGGTGAATCCCGACCGCATCGGCACCAAAGCCGCCGCTCACTATGTGCTGACCCTCCCGCCCGGCTCGACCGAAACGATCCGCCTGCGCTTTACCAACGACGAACAGACCCCGGAGTTTTCCAGGCAGCACTTCGATGCGGTGTTCGAGGCGCGGCTGCAGGAGGCAAACGAATTTTACGCAACCCTTGCTCCTCCCACGCTCTCAGAGGACGCGCGCCGGGTCCAGCGGCAGGCTTTTGCCGGTCTTTTGTGGAGTAAACAATTCTATCACTACGAGGTCGCTCGCTGGCTCAAAGGCGACCCCGGGATGCCGGAACCGCCGCGCGAACGCCTCGGAGGCCGCAACGCCGACTGGTCGCATCTGTACAATGCCGATGTCGTCTCAATGCCCGACAAATGGGAATACCCCTGGTATGCGGCCTGGGATCTCGCCTTCCACTGCATTCCGCTCGCGCTGGTCGACCCGACATTTGCCAAGGAACAGCTCGTGTTGATGCTGCGCGAATGGTACATGCATCCGAACGGACAGATCCCGGCCTATGAGTGGGCGCTGGGCGACGTCAATCCCCCGGTTCACGCCTGGGCGGTCTGGCGCGTCTATAAGATCGATAAGAAACGGCACGGCGCCGGCGACCGGCGATTTCTGGAACGCTGCTTCCACAAATTGCTCCTGAATTTCACCTGGTGGGTCAATCGCAAAGACGCCGATGGCAAAAACATTTTCCAGGGCGGCTTCCTCGGACTCGACAACATCGGCGTGTTCGACCGCAGCGCGCCGCTCCCGACCGGCGGCCGCATCGAGCAGTCGGATGCCACCAGCTGGATGGGCATGTACTGCCTGAACATGCTGACCATCGCGCTCGAACTGTCCCGCGACAACCGGGCCTACGAAGACGTGGCCAGCAAGTTCTTCGAACACTTCGTCTATATCTGCCGCGCCATGAACAACATCGGCGGTGAACAGATCGAGCTGTGGGATCGGGAGGATGGATTCTTCTACGACGTGTTGCAACTGCCGAACGGCGAGACCGAACATTTAAAGATCCGTTCGATGGTCGGGCTGATTCCGCTCTTCGCGGTGGAGACGCTGGATTCGGAGCTCATCGACAGCCTCCCGCGGTTCAAGCACCGGATGCAATGGTTCATCGAGAACCGGCCGGATTTCGCGCAACATCTCGAGACGCAGTCGCACGACGGAGGCGTCCGGCGTTTTCTCTCCCTCGTCAACCGCGATCGCTTGCGATCCGTGCTGGGCTACATGCTCGACGAACAGGAGTTCCTCTCGCCGTACGGCATCCGCGCCCTCTCCCGCTATCACCAGAATCACCCTTATGTGCTCACCGTGATGGGCCATGAGCACCGGGTGGACTACGAGCCGGCGGAGTCCGGTACAGGACTGTTCGGCGGCAATTCCAATTGGCGGGGTCCGGTCTGGTTTCCCGTCAACTATCTCCTGATCGAATCGTTGCAGAAGTTTCACTACTTCCTCGGCGACCAATACACGGTAGAATACCCGACCGGATCGGGCCGCCGGGCGACGCTCTGGCAGGTGGCGGCGGAAGTGTCGCGCCGCCTCACCCGCATCTTCCTCAAGAATGCCGGGGGCACACGTCCCGTGTTCGGCGGAACATCGATTTTTCAGGACGACCCGCTCTGGCAGAACCACCTCCTGTTCTATGAATACTTTCATGGCGACAACGGCGCCGGGATCGGCGCGAGTCATCAGACGGGATGGACGGGATTGGTCGCAAAACTGATTCAGCAAAGCGGAGAATGAGCGTATGGCAGGTGTGCGATGAAGGTCGGGGCGGACGAGTGCCGGGATCTGGACCGGGCCCTGAGTCTCGAATGGCTCGAGACCAACGGACGGGGCGGATTCGCCTCTGGCACCGTCGCCGGCGCCAACACACGCCGGTATCACGCACTTCTGCTGACCGCGCGGACGCCGCCGGACGAGCGGTTCGTGCTGGTCAATCAATTGGAAGAATGGCTCGATCTCGACGGGCAAACGTTCCCGCTCTCCACCAATTGCTACCCCGACGCGGTGCATCCGTCCGGCTATCAGCTCTGCACCGGTTTTCACACTGACCCATGGCCCACCTGGACCTTCGACTGCAACGGGATCATCGTCCAACGTGAGATCTTCACGATCCATGGCCGAGATCTGGTCGCCATCCGATGGAGCCTTCCCGGCAGGCAGAACCGCCAGGTCAAGCTCCGCGTGAGGCCGAAACTCACCGGACGCAACTACCATGCGGCGCACCACGAAAACGGGAGACTCTCGACACAGGCCTCGATCGAGACGGGGACCGTCACCTGGCAACCCTATGCCGATCTCCCTCCTGTACGAGCCTTCCACTCCGGCGACTATCGTCATGCCCCGGAGTGGTACCGGCATATTGAATTTCCGGTCGAACGCCAAAGAGGACTCGACCATGTGGAAGATTGGTGGTCGCCCGGAGAATTCACGATCGCCCTGGGATCGGGAACGCCCCAAGCCTTGGTCCTCACGAGCGAACACGTCGAACACGTCGATCTTTCCGCGCTCATCAAACGCGAACTGAATCGACGCGCGCATCTCACGCAGACAGCCCCGGCCACTGATACGCTGGTTCGTGCGCTCTGGCGTGCGACAGACGCGTACATATCCGAACGCGGCAGGCGGCGGACCGTGCTGGCAGGCTATCCCTGGTTTACCGACTGGGGACGGGATACCTTCATCGCGCTGCCCGGACTCTGCCTCGTGACCGGCCGGCTGGAAATCGCTTGGCAGATTATCGCCGCATTTTCCGCCCACGTTTCAGACGGTATGATCCCGAATCGCTTCCCCGGCAACGGCGAACAGCCGGAGTACAATACCCTCGACGCCGCACTCTGGTTCGTCTCCGCCATCGGCCGCTATCGCGCGGCCTCGCCTGACGACTCCCGGATCCGCAAAATTGCCTGGCCCGCCGTCAGACAGATTCTCGACAGCTACCGGCGCGGCACGCGTTACGGTATTCGTATGGACGAGGACGGGTTGATCAGGGGAGGGGTTCCCGGCGTACAGTTAACCTGGATGGATGCCAAGATCGGTGACTGGGTGGTCACGCCGCGGCACGGTAAGCCGGTCGAAATTCAAGCCTTGTGGATACAGGCCTTGGAAGTCGGCGAAACCCTCGCTCGCCGGTTCGGCGAGCAATCCTATGCCGACGGATGTCTGGCCGACCGGCAACACGCCATTGCGTCATTCAGGCAACGCTTCTGGTACGAACAAGGCGGCTATCTCTATGACGTAATCGACGGGCCGGAAGGCAACGATGCGTCCCTCCGCCCCAATCAACTCTACGCCATCTCGCTGGTTGACGACCTCGTTCCGCGCGAGCGCGCGCAACAGCTTCTCCGGTTGGTGAAAGAACGGCTCTTCACCCCGGTGGGACTACGAACATTGTTACCAGCAGATCCGCGCTACCATGGCCGCTACGAAGGAGGCGTGCCGGAACGAGATCGCGCCTATCATCAAGGCACGGTCTGGCCGTTTCTCCTGGGACCTCTGGTGACGGCCTGGATCAAAAGCTTCGGTCGGAATGCCGCGTCGCGAAGGGAGGCCAGAGGGTTGCTGAATGGACTCGAGGTTCATCTCACCGAGGCCTGCCTGGGACAGATATCGGAGATTTTCGATGCCGACGCTCCGCATCATCCACGCGGTTGCATTGCGCAAGCCTGGTCGGTGGCAGAACCGTTGCGGGCGTTGATTGAAGATCTTGGAAGCCCCGCAGAAGCGACTCGCCCCGTGAAGACCGTGATCATACGACGGAAGAAACCAGCACAACGACGAACGAACTAAGCCGGTGCCCCGTGCGACTCTCCGCCACCGCCGCAACAGGATCCGCTGCACCTTTCCCAATCAAGGCAGTCACAATAGACGCACGATGGAGCATGCGGGATAACGAGAGGGGAGAAAAACGGAGCAGGGCGACGCCTCCGCGCACGCCGCCCCGCTTCACCGAACACTTCTAGCGGCGATTGGCTTGATCGCGGCGGCAGCTTTCCTCGGCCAACATTCGCTGACCGGCAGACGCGTCTTTGGGAATCCGTGCCATACAGGCGTTGAGATTGTCTTCGACCGCCCCGGCAGCGACACGATCAATATTCTTCGTCGTGCCGAACGTTGCCCCGCTGCCGGACGAGGATCCGCTCACCGACGTTCCCATCGAGCCGTCACTCGCACACCCGCCGAACAGCAACCCCACCACTGCCATCACACCGCACAGCCCCAGTGAACGCTCTGACATACAACACCTCCTCAACGTAAAAAGAAGACGATCACACCGCCGCGTCATCCTACTGCGGCGACAAAGGAAGAACAAGCCGGTTTTTTCCCACGGAAACCATCCGGGCCGGATTGATTGAAGCAATCCCCTGGCAGGGGCCGGACCGTGCGCCACACCACCCCGGTCCGGCCAAGCTCTGGATGAGGCCCCGCCACTCTCACCTATTGCGGCGAAGCGGTCACTTTCGTCGCTTCCTTCACCGGCGGTTCAATCGTGATGTTCGGTCCCTGCACTTTCGGCAATACCCCCGCGCCGGGTTTCTCCAGGATCCGTTGATTATCCTGATTGATCGACAAACTTTGTCCAGAGTGGCGGTCGTCAAACGCCGCGGCATTCGCCAGCGACCGTTCCCCCGTCGCATTGGTTTGCCCGGGGTCATTCGCGACGGACTGTCCTTTAACCGGATCCATGGCTTTGCCCATGGGATATCCCGGATGCTTCGGCAGCAGATCGGGATTGGCGAAAACCGGCGAGACGGCCAACAGCAGGACTGCTGACGCGACGGCAAGCATTCGTAAGGTCTTCATGGTGCAACCTCCTTGATACTGACGGTGGGAAATGCACGACGCTCTCGCGGAGCTGAAACCGGCGAGAGCGCACGGAAGCGGACAGACAGAGAAAGGACACGGACAGGATGGAGGGAGCTACCCCGGTTTCATACCGCACCTCCGGGATATTGTCAGCATCGCTCCCGCAAAAGTACGGAGTCAAGCTGACGAAAGCCGGCTCACAGCGGGCGCTTGGCGGGAATCAGGTCAGAAACGGGAAAACCGAGCTGTTTGGCCCGTTCGATCAGCCGCTGGTAGGCCGCATCATCCAGCTGGGGCGTCCGTGAGAGAATCCAGAGATACCGGCGATCCGGCGTGCCGACCACGGAGGTGCGATAATCGGGATCGAGCTCGATGATCCAGTAATTACCCTCACGGGAAGAACCGAACAAGCGGGCGAAGAAGTTATCGAAGACCACGGTGAGCCGGGCGTTGGTCCTTGCATCGACCACCGTCGCCACCCCGTCGATCTGGTCGAGCCCCCCGGCATCGGTCACACATTCATTGTGAACTCCGATCGCGCCGTCGGCGCGGCTCGTGTAGACCGCTTTCGAGTCGACGCAATGCCGCTGAAACCACATCGGCAATCGCGCAATCTCGTACCATGTGCCGGCATAGCGAGCAAGGTCCACCGATGTCGCGGTCTGAAGCGGCTCGCTCGATTCGATACCGGCGCAGGCCGGCATGGCCACGCACATCGCCATCAAGAACCAACGTGTGAATGTGTGCATGGCAGACTCCTGTCTTGAATCGTCGGGAGAGAAAACCGGCGCGCCACGGATCGGCACCGAGAGCACCCTCACTCCTGCGGCGTACTCTTTCGCAGCAGCCTCCGCATCTCCCAGAGCGAGGGGGTCGGTTCGTTGACATCCGGATGCTCCAAATCGATCTGAATATTGTAGAGCGGCGGCTGGCTGCTCGGAAATTGAGTGACCAGATACCAGCAATCGTACTTGAGGCCCCAGTGATCCCGATAACTCAACCGGAGGTAACCGTTGCTCTGGGGCTTTGCACGAAGCGGGGCATCAGGCCCTAAAACAAGCGACGCGACATGTTTCTGATAACGCGGCCCCGGCGGATATACTTTCTTCACCGCGAAACTGCCCTCCCAGCCGCCGAGATGCAGGACGCAATCGTAGGCGACCCCGCGCCCTACATTTTCGATTTGCGGAATGAGCGTGAGCATATTTCCGGCGTGCATCGCAGACAGATTGGTGACCCGGAGCACGGGCTGCTGCGCGCGGAAGTCGTCCCGCGTTTGAGCCGCCAGCACCTGCCATAAATAGTAGGCGCCCCCACCCGCAAGAAGCAGCACGAGAAAGCCGATCAGCCAGAACCAATCCATGACCACACTCTAGACGGACCCGACAACGTCCTACGGATGAGGAAAAACAAGATGGGGTGAGTGACGGGTTTCGAACCCGCGACCTCCGGATCCACAATCCAGCGCTCTAACCAGCTGAGCTACACCCACCATCTGGAAGGAATTGAATCGGCACGCAGCAGCAGGATCTTAGCAAAGAGCAGTGACGCGCCGCAACTCAGCCTTACCCGGCCTATGGGCGGGCATCGAACGCCGCCTGCATCTCGTTCACGATCTCCGTCACCGTCGCCACCGGATCGACGGCGTCCCGGATCGGCCGGCCAATGACCAGATAATCGGCCCCGGACGCGATGGTCTGGGTGGGTGTCGTCGCGCGGGCATGATCGTCGACGCCTTTTCCGGCCGGACGCACTCCGGGAGTGACAATCAGAAACCGGGGACCGACTTTCTGACGGATGGCCGCCGGTTCTTCTCCGGACGCCACAACCCCGTCACATCCGACTTCGGAGGCTAGCAAGGCACGGGCTGTGACCAGGTCTTGAACAGTTCGCTGAATCCCCATGTCACGGAGATCGTGGCTGTCGAAATTCGTCAGCACGGTGACAGCCAGCAACTTCAGGGCCGACCCCTCACGTGCCTGTACCGCCGCCGCCAACGCTTTGCGATTGGCATGAATCGTCAGAAAATCGACGCCCATGGCCGCAACCTTCGCTGTCGCTCGCCGAACCGTTTCTTCGATATCGAGAAACTTCAAGTCGAGAAAGACGCGCATCTTTCGCTCAAGCACCCGTTTAATCATCTCCGGCCCGGCGGCGGTATAGAGTTCCAACCCTACTTTCACGAAGGAAATCTGCCCTTGCAGCCGGTCCAGCAGACGCTCGGCCTCGGCGACTGACGGGACATCGAGCGCGAATATCAAACGGTCACGTGCACTGATCTTTGCCATAGGGTTCCTTTTGAAGAGATCGACCGATCATTGACGGCTTACTAGCCCATATGGTACATAGTTTGCTCTTTTTTGGGAGGAATAGACAATGCCTGTGATCCACAAGTCGACGATTCGTAGTGCCCGTCAGGCCGAACGCCGCCGTGACCGGAACAAAGCCACGTTGAGCGCGGTCAAGACCCTGGTCAAGAAAGTCCAGTCGGCCGTTGCCGACAAGAAAGCGGATGACGCCAAGACCGCGTTGCGTGCGGCCACCTCGGCGCTCAGCAAAGCCGTGACCAAGGGCGCCCTGAAGCCCAACACCGCGTCCCGCCGTATCTCCCGCTTGACCCA
>OMJA01000057.1 GCA_900299245.1 Nitrospiraceae bacterium
CCCGGTCAGACGGTCGGGATCGGCGCCGGGCAGATGAGTCGGGTCGATTCGGTCAAGCTGGCGGCGATGAAAGCGCAGATGCCGGTCAAGGGTTGCGTGATGGCGTCGGATGCGTTTTTCCCGTTCCGCGACGGGCTGGATGCGGCGGCGCAGGCGGGGATCACGGCCGTCATTCAGCCGGGTGGCTCCATTCGCGATGCCGAGATCATCAAGGCCGCGGATGAGCATAATCTTGCGATGATTATGACGGGGATGCGACACTTCCGCCATTGATCGGGATCGGCTTCTGAAAATGATCCCCTGCGTTGTTCTCGGCTCGGAAAAATCCTCAACGTACCCCAGAGGGCACGCCTGCGGTTTTTTCTCGCCTGCGGCCTAGCAGGATGATCATTTTGAGAAGCCTCATTAAATTAATGCACGTAAGAAAATCATGAAAATTCTTGTCGTCGGGAGCGGGGGGCGGGAACACACGATGGTGTGGAAGCTCTCGCAGAGTCCGCGTAAGCCGCAAATCTTTTGTGCGCCGGGGAATGCCGGAATCGAATCGCTGGCGGCCTGTCTGCCGATCAAGGCGGACGATATCACGGCCCTCAAAGAATTCGTGATCAAGGAACAGGTCGATCTGACGGTGGTGGGACCGGAAGCGCCGCTGGCGAGCGGGATTGTGGATGAGTTCCGCAAGGCCAAGCTGAAGATCTTCGGTCCGACGAAGAATGCCGCCCGACTGGAGTCCAGCAAGATCTTTTCAAAAGATGTGATGGCGACGGCCAAGATTCCGACCGCACGGGCAAAAAGTTTCGACAAGATGGACGCGGCGCTCGCGTATGTCGAGGCGCATGAACTGCCGGTCGTCATCAAGGCGGACGGGCTTGCGCAGGGCAAAGGCGTCATCATCGCAACGACGCGAGAGCAGGCGCGGCAGGCGATCGTCGATTCGATGGAAAAGGCCGTGTTCGGCCAGGCCGGTCAGCAGGTGCTGATCGAACAATTCCTGGACGGCGAAGAACTGACCATCATGGCGTTTACGGACGGCAAGACCGTGGTGCCCATGTTGCCGGCGCAGGATCACAAACGCGTGGGCGACGGGGATACGGGGCTCAATACCGGGGGGATGGGCGCCTACTGTCCTGCCCCGTTGGGCACTCCGGCGTTGCGTGTTCAGGTCACCCGCGAAGTCTTGCAGCCGATCGTGTCGGCCATGTCCCGAATGGGTTCGCCGTTTCAAGGCGTGCTCTATGCGGGGATCATGGTCGTGAAAGGCGTGCCCTACGTGTTGGAATTTAATGCCCGCATGGGAGATCCGGAAACTCAGGTCGTGTTGCCGTTGCTGAAGTCCGATCTCATCGATGTGATCGAGGCGGTGGTGGAACACCGTCTGGACCAGTTTACGGTGGAGTGGCACGACGAGTGTGCCGTGTGTGTGGTGATGACGTCGGAAGGGTATCCCGGTAGTTATGAGACGGGGCGGACCATTCACGGACTCGCCGACGGGGAGCCATCTGCGACCGTCTTCCATGCCGGGACTATCCGGAAGGGGTCGGACATCGTGACGGCGGGTGGCCGGGTACTGGGCGTGACCGGACGGGGCTCCACGATCGCCGAGGCTCAACAGGCCGCCTACCGGCAAGTCCGGAAAATCTCTTTTGCAGGCCAACATTTCAGAACTGACATTGCCCATCGCGCCCTCCGGCGCAGCAGTTAGCAATTCCACGTATCCCGCATATTTCATGGCTGTCATCGAGTCGTACCCCTCAGCGGCCCCCCATGCCTTCTTCGCCGGAATCGCCCGTAAGGTGCAGTCCGGAGAAGTCATCGCGGTTCCTACGGAGACCTACTACGGGCTCGCTGTGAATCCGTTCGATGCGGCGGCCGTCGGGCGCCTGCTTGCGATAAAAGGGAGGCCGGACGGAAAACCGATTTTGATCCTCATCGGAGATCAGGGGCAGTTGCAGGATCTTGTCACGGCCGTGCCTCCGGTTGCGCGCGTCTTGATGGCGGCCTATTGGCCAGGACCGTTGACGCTGGTGCTCTCTGCCAGCGCGAAGCTTCCTGCCTTTGTGACCGCGGGAACGGGAACGGTCGGCATTCGTCACACGTCCTGCGGTGCGCTTGCGGAGTTGCTGCGCCATACCGGTCCGTTGACGGGCACGAGCGCGAATCGTTCAGGGGAGCCGCCGGTTCAGACAGCCGCAGCGGTCGAACGGACGCTCGGTACCGTGGTCGACGTGATCGTTGATGGCGGGACCACGCCGGGCGGGTTGGCCTCGACGGTCGTGGATGTGTGTGACGGAGTCCGGATCATTCGGGAAGGACCGATCGACCGGCAGATGCTGCAGCGGACTCTGGAGGCGCGAGGATTTCACCTCAAATCGTGAGAAGTGTGCTATACATCGGCCCAATGATGTCAGAAAGGAGGGGTGCATGGTGAAAGTGATATGTCAGCGGACGCTCGTCGGCGTGGTGGCCGTCACAGGTCTGGCGTTATCGGGGTGTGACTATTGGCCGCCCGCGCTTCAGGCGCAGCTGGAGCAGGTTCGTTCGGAAGTGCAAACCGTCAACATGGAGAAGGCCCAGCTCCAGAACCAGATCAACGATTTGTCCAAGGCCAAGCAGGATTTACAGACGCAGGTGGATGATCTGAGCCGGATGAACCGGGAAAAAACCGGGATGATCGCGAGTCTCCAGAATCAGGTGGAAACCTTACGGGCCAAAGCGGTGAAAGTGATGGCCCCCAAGGCTCCCGCGAAGGCTGCAGCCAAGCCGGCTGCCAAGCCCGCCGCGAAGACGCCCGCAAAGAAAAAAGCGCCTGCCAAGCGGACCTAACCCGGGCAGGTTACTTTGAGCTGGACTGTGTGCCGGATGCCGGTGCGCTGCCGGATGATGCGGTAGCGGCACCGGAGGTTCCGCCCGTGGCGGTTGACGTGGCTGCCGGGGATGGTGTGGACGTCGTCGCCGGCGCTGCTGCGGGCGCAGACGAATCGGAAGGTGCTGTCGTCGTTGTCGTCGGTGTCGGTTTCGATGTGTCGCCGGTCGGCGGCTTCATCTTGTCTGAATAGTCCGTGATATACCAACCGGATCCCTTGAACATGATCGCCGGCGCCGAGATAATCCGTCCGACGGATTTGCCGCACTTCTCGCATGTGGCGACGGCTTCGTCTTTCATGCTCTGCTTGAGTTCAAACCGGTATGAGCAATCCTGGCAGAGATATTCGTAAATAGGCACGTGTCATCCTCCGGCGTGCGTATGCTATCGAACATTTAAATAACGCGTGGCGACGGTCAGTCAAGGGCGATTACGCCGATAATTTTCCAAACGCCGCGGCGATGCGGTCCAGTCCCTTGGTGATGGTGTCCATGCCGGTCGCATAGGACAGGCGCACATGCTGCCGGCTCCCGAACGGTTCCCCCGGCACCACCGCCACATGAGCTTCTTTCAAGAGATAGTTGGCCAGTTCTTGGGGTGATGTGATGGGGCCGTTCGGTCCGGTTCGGCCCAGCACCCCGCAGATATTGGGAAACGCATAGAACGCACCTCCCGGCATGCGACAGGAGACGCCGGGGATCGCGTTCAACCGCTCCACCATCACTTTTCTACGCCGGTCGAATTCCACCACCATCTTTTCGGTGAACGGTCCTCCGAGTTTCAGCGCGGCGACGGCCGCCTTTTGCGAAATCGAGCAGGGATTCGAGGTGCTTTGGCTTTGGATGTTGGCCATGGCGGTGAGGAGCGGCTTGGGTCCGGCGGCATAGCCGATGCGCCAGCCGGTCATCGCATACGCTTTCGACACGCCGTTGATGATGACGGTGCGCTCGGCGACTTCCGGGCCGAGCGTGGCGATGCTGATGTGCGTGGCTCCGTCGTACAGCACCTTCTCGTAGATCTCATCGGAGATGATCAGCAGGTCGTGTTTGACGGCGATTCCGGCGATCGCTTCGAGCGTGCGCTTGTCATATGTCGCGCCGGTCGGGTTGCAGGGGCTGTTGACGATGATGGCCTTGGTGCGCGGCGTGATCAATTTCTGCAGCTCGTCGGGATCGATGGCATACCCCCGG
>OMJA01000058.1 GCA_900299245.1 Nitrospiraceae bacterium
CAGTTTGGCGCGATACCGGCGGATTTGCGGCACCGTACAGACACAGGGCCGCGACCGGTCGCCATAATATCCGCAGGGACAGGGATTCATGGCGGCGATCAACATGAAGCGGGCCGGATAGCGTATGGTTCCGCTGGCTCTCGTCAGCGTCACATGCCCGTCTTCCAGCGGTTGGCGAAGCCCCTCCAGCACGGGCCGTTTGAACTCGGGCGATTCATCCAGAAACAATACGCCGTTATGCGCCAGCGAGACCTCGCCCGGTTTCGGAACGGCTCCGCCTCCGACTAAACCGGCATCGGAGATACTGTGATGCGGAGCCCGGAAGGGCCGCACCATCAGCAAGGGACGATCCGGCGCCAGCAGTCCCGCGACACTATGCACGCGCGTCGTCTCAATGGCTTCCTCCAGTTCCATGATCGGGAGAATCGACGGGAGCCGGCGCGCCAGCATTGTTTTTCCGGATCCCGGCGGCCCCACCATCAACAGATTGTGCCCACCGGCTGCGGCCACTTCCAGCGCCCGCTTCGCGTGATCCTGTCCCCGCACATCGGCATAATCGTCATCATCCGCCGGCCGGAATGATTCAAGATGGTTGAGACTCGACAGACAGGGAGTGAGTGCCAGGCTTCCTTTCAGGAATTCGACGGCTTCAGGCAACGTGTGGAGCGGATAGGCATGCACTCCATCCACCAGCGCCGCTTCGGTTCCATTGGCGGCGGGCAAGAGCAAGTCGTAGCCTTTGCGACAGGCTAACCCGAACGATAAAGCGCCGGTGATGGACTTGATCCGGCCGTCCAGCGACAGTTCTCCCAACAGCACCCGCCGGTCCAGTGCCTCCTGCGGAATGACTTCTTCAGCAACGAGGATCCCGATAGCAATGGCCAGGTCGAGTCCGGAACCTTCTTTCTTGATCCCGGCGGGAGCGAGATTGACGGTAATGCGTTTGGCGGGAAAATGAAAACCCGTGTTCTTCAGTGCGGCACGGACGCGATCGCGGCTTTCGCGGACGGTCGCATCCGGCAACCCCACCACGGAGAATTGCGGAAGCCCGCCGGAAATATCGACTTCAACGTCGACAAGATGCGCATCCAGCCCCACGAGCGCGGCGCTCGCGACCTTGGCCAGCATGGAACGTCATACCTTTCTGTGCCCGACGGACGCGGATTATAGAAATTCCACAATAGTGTTGCAAGCGAAGGATCAGGCATGCGTCACACCGTTGGTTGCCTGTTATGAATCACTGTATAATGCCCCGCATGCTTCGCTCACTTTGCCGTCCCCTTTCGTCGGTAGAACTCCGCGGATGCACCGGTGCTATGGTTCGTTCCGGAGCGGGTGCGCTCCTGTTCGGCCTGTGTGTCGAAACGGTTCTTGCCGGGCACGCTTGGGCCCACGCGACGCCCGGACCATTTTCGGTTCAAGTTCAACGATCCGCCAGAACCGCCTCGCCGTTCATCGGTTCGGCGATGGCCGTCCTGGCCACGTTGCAGGATGCAGGCGTGCTGCCGCCGGAAGGCACTCCGGAAGCGAATCACATCATCCGATTTGTCATTCAGTTTCAGTCGGTCTTCACGAAAAGCGAGAATGAGGAGGTCCGGAACTTTGTCCGACGGGCATTGGCGCCCGAAGCCGGCGGCCGTGATGCAGAGGTCGCCGGAACATTCCGCACAACCGGCTGGACCGCAGACCTGTTGGAGCGGCTCTCCGATGAAGAATCGCGATACACACCGGAGCGTCTGCATCTGCTCGCGCCGGGTTTCGCGCCGTTCAATCTGTCGGTCGAGGAGTTTCACCGGTTCATGCAGCTGGTGCGGGATGCCCGTCAGGCCTTTCGAGACCGCGGGCTTCAGTTTCGAGATATATTTTCATCACGAAGAAAGGAGATGCCCGGAGCCGGATCCAGTTAGTGTCCGATGAGGTATTTCAGATGCGTCAATGCAACACACGAAGGAGGCAGTCATGGCAACACGCGCGTACATCCTGATTAAGGTCAAAGCGGGCAAGACCAAGGACGTCGTTCAGGCGCTCAAGAAGATTACCGGTGTCGAGCAAGCCCATTCCTGTTTCGGTCGGCCGGATATTTTCGTCTTCATCAGCGTACAGGATGAGCGCATGCTCTCCGACGTCGTGATTACGAAAGTGCATGCCATCGAAGGGGTCGAGGAAACCGACACCCATATCGTCGCGGATGCCTAAACCCGGGCCTGAAACATCGGGAAGACGGGAGAGATTGCGGCGGCAGTACCAGACAGACGGCTTATATCTCCATCGGGAGTGTCACGGTCCTGCCGCCGTTCTCGGCTGAACGGTAACAGGCTTCGGCGATTTCCACAGCCCGGCAGCCGTCCTCCCCGGTAATCGGCATGGGACTGTTCTGCTGCAACGCATGGAGAAACTCCTGCAACGTGGTCAGCACGGTCAGGCTCTGCGGCATCGACTGTTCTTCGATGCGTGAGGCGCTGTCTGTCATGAGCAGATACCGGTTTGTCCAATCCGCTGTGAGTGTTCCGTTTGACCCGATCCATTCCGCCCGCCCTACCCGTGCAGCTTCCACCCGCGCCACCTCGATCTTGCAGTCGATTCCACTCATCGTCCGGAGATGGATCGTCGCGGATGTCTCCGGATGCTCCGGCGGCAGTCGATCCAGGAGGCATTCCACGGTGTGAATGTCCTCTCCGGAGAGCACGCGGACAAGATCCAGCAGATGCACGCCGAACTCCAGAAGCGCGCCCCGCCGCCCGTACCCGTCGGCATGGTCCGCGCTCCGTCCCTTCGTCTCGATCCGGCTTGTCAGCTCCAGCCGCCGAACCTCGCCGATTCGTGGACGGGATGCCTGCAGGGCTCGGATCGTTTCGTCGTACCGGAGAGTGTGGGCCGTCATCAGCGGCACGCCTGCCCGTGCCGCTGCGTCGACCATCATGCGCGCGTCGCGATAATTCGTCGCCAGGGGCTTTTCAATGAGCAACGGCTTCCGCGCCTCGACCGCTGCGAAGCACAGATCTTTATGGAGTACCGGCGGGACGACCAGAATGATGGCATCCACACGGGGATCCGCGATCAGTTGCTCAGGCCGGCCGTACAGCTCGACGCCCTCACTTCCGGGAATATCCAGTTCACGATCCGGATGCTGCCGGCAGACCGCGCGTAATCGGGCATTCGCAATGTCCTGAATCACGTGGCGGGCATAGCGGATGCCGTGACGCCCGGCTCCGATGAGGCCCAACCCGATCTCAGACGATGCCATACACACTCCTCTTGCACGGCACTGTAGACAGGAAGTCCCCGCGGGTCAATGAGACGGGGCCCGCCGCTCCGTTGACATTCCCGCAAACGGTTCCCTATAGTCTGGTCACCGGTCGTTTTGAGACCGGCTGTCTGAAATACGCGCCGGGAAAGGGTTGAGCAGCATGACCACGACAACCGCCACGCATAAGGCCCCGTTTTCCTTGGATCAGATCGGGACAGGAATCGCCCGGTTCCCGAGCGGTGTGCCCATTCCGACCCATAGCGATGCCATGGTCGATCCCTATATCAAGACACGCCAGCCGAAAGAAGTGCAGGTCGAGACTATTCTGTTCTGGCCTCAGACAAAGGCCCTCTACCCGAGTCTCGTTCTGCTGCACGATCGCTGGGGCCTGACCGGGCAAATCAAAGACCTCGGTGCCCGTCTGGCCTGTGAAGGGTATGTCGTCATTATTCCCAACCTGTATGGACGGATTGGCGGCATGGTCACCGCCAACGATGAAGTCGGCGCCGCGTTGATGGCCAAAATCGACGACTCGCTGGCGATTCGGGACATCAACTCCTGTTGCGAATATCTCAATACAAAAGATTTCACCAAACGGAATATTCACGGCGTCGTCGGGTATGGCATGGGAGCCTCGCTGGCGCTCCGGTTTGCCGCTCAGCGGAAGCGGTTGCGCGCGACCGTGGCCTACTACGGGAAGATGTTTCAGCCCCGGGAACTGATGAAAGACGTGATGGCCCCGATTCTCTATCATCAAGCCGGACGGGATACCTGGGCGACCGCAGACGATGCCGAGCAGTTGCGCGCCGCCGCCGCTGAATACGGCAAGAAGGTCGAAGTGGTCACCTATCCCGATGCGCCGCATGCTTTCTGCAACGACATGAAAACCGACTCCTATCGCCCGGATCTCACCGCCCAGGCTTGGGAGCGATCGGCGGTGTTTCTTAAATCCTGCTTTCAAGGAACCTGATTTGTATCACCGCCGGCAGATTCTCCACCCATTTTTCTGAACTATGCGCTTTTCAACACGTCTGACTGTCGCCGTCATTGCTCTCCTGAATGTGATTCCGGTTTCCGGCCATTCTGCGGGCCTTTCATCCGCCGGCGCAGCGGAGTCCCAGACGGGACCTGTTGATTTCGCCCCTGTATTACAGAAACACGGGGAGCAACTCGGCGCAGTGGCCGGCGATGCCCAGGCCGTGGGGTTGTTCGTCGCCCATATCGGTCCCGCGCTGGGATTGCACGACGTCGCCAGCACGCTGGCAGCCAAAAACATTCCCGCAAAAGTCTCCAAAGAACTGGGCATCCAGGAACTGACGGTATCGGCCCAGCGGCTGGTGGCTGCATTGTCCGCGTGGCAGGCGGCCGATCGTGTTCTCCATTCCCTGAGCGAGCCGGGGAGTCCGGTCGCCGCTCCTCCGGCAACATCGGTGACCTGGATCCAGACATCGGTGCCGCTCCCTGCTCTCGCTCACATGACGAAAGAGCTGACGCAACCGGCTGAGTCAAAGCCTGATGCCGCCGTAATCGATCGCGTGCCGCTTGCCCTGTCCGCCGGACGTCTTGCGCTCGACGCCCAACAGCGGGCAATCGCGGAATGGTGGCAACTCAAGAGCTGGAGAGACCGGGTACGCACGGTGCGCGGACGCAACAAGGTCTGCGGAACTTGGCAATGGATCATCCACAATCATCAGCAACACCATCAGGAACAGAAGCTCTCGTTACTTTTCCCTCCGCCTGGGCCTGAGTATCCCCTGCCCCCCGGTCTGGTCGAAACTGTTGTGCTTGGAGAAAACGTGTATCTCCGATGGGAAAGCAACGGCCAGGTCCAGGAAGACAGCCTGCAATTCACCAAGGAAGGGAGAGGCCTGGAAGGCACCTTCGTGAACTCTCAAGGCGGATGGGGATCGATCAGCGGCAAACGGACCAGCGACTGCAAGCCGTAATCAGCCGGCCGGGTATTTATTCGACTCCACGTGAGACCGTCTCCCGCCAGATCGACCAGCCGAACAGAATCCAGCCTGCGATAAACGCCAGGCCTCCGACCGGCGTGACAGCCCCGAGCCAGCGGATTCCGAGCAGCGAAACCCCATAAAGACTCCCGCAAAACAAGAGCACCCCGGCGGCGAAACACCAGCCGGCCCGCGCCGTTTGGGGACGGTCGAAAATCCGGCCGGCCAATCCCGCCGCGATGATCCCCAATGCGTGATACATCTGATACCGGGCGGCGGTCTCAAAGACCGTCAGCATCGGTGGGTCCAATACGGACTTCAGCATATGAGCGCCGAACGCGCCCGCTGCCACGGCCAGCGAAGCCAACAGGCATCCGATTCCGATGAGCATTTGGCAGGATCTGCGTGACTGCATTGAGGTCTCGCGGTATGGTGTGTGGCAGACAGACGCCGTTCGAGCCCATTCTAGCAGACTCCCAGGTGTTGCAACATGCCGATTGAATGTCCGCGTTGCCTCCAGATGAACGCCGATTCGTCGTTGTCGTGTGATTGCGGGCACGACCTCACGACCATCGTTCGCCGCCGTTTGACTCAGCGCCCTGACGCGCCGAAAACCAGGCCGGTCGGAAATCATGCGCTCGAAAAACCGTTGACCTACTGGCAGTTTTCGATCGGTGTGGCGATTGTGGGGTTGCTGCTCATGACGGGCGAGGGACTGAGGCTCAAGCTGGACCTGGGATCCCGCGCGACCTCCCGTCTGATCGTCGATAGTATGCTGATCGGGCTCACCGATTTGGCCGGGGCTTTGGCAGTGGGAGCGTTGGCGTGGATGATCGTCTGGGTAGCGCTCTCGTATGATGAAGGCCGTTTTCGGCCCTGTCCGAAGCGCACGACTCTGGGCGCCACTATCAGCGCAGCGTTACTCATCTTCCTCGGCCGTTTGACACCGCCGGACGTCATCGGCCACTATTTTGTTCAGGGCCTCCTGTTTCTCGCCGTCGGCATTCCGGCATACCTGGCCGGGTCACGCCATTGGCTGGGAAAGTGGTAACCGCGTTCTATAGAATGTTCTCCGGCTGCCGCCTGATCCCGTCTTCCGGTTTCGCAATCGCCTAGTCACAAACTCCATCGAGCATTGGATCGCAGACGAGCGCCCCGATTGTCGGCGGACGCATGTAGGCGGACGAAGGATCTTGCGAACCGAGCACACCCTTGATAGGCGGGCCTCCCGGCATTCCCGGCAAGCCCCGTCCGGCAGAACCTAATGTGCCGGGTTTAGAGGAGCTGGGTATGGTTCCGGTCCCTTGCACCAGTGAAGGCGAGGAAACAGGCGCCGCAGATACGGTTCCGGTTCCACCGGCAGGATCAAGCCCGCTTTGCAGACTGGACGAAGAGGGATTCTGCGGATTTGCCGGTGTCGGGTTGGTTTGCGCCGGCGCAAAAGAGACGCAGACAGTCGAGATGAGCAGGGTCAACAGAACGACTCGGGGCATCGAATCATCCTTATCCAGTGCAGTTTCGCGGAATAGTCGTGCACGCGGAACTGCGGAACACATGGTGCGCGAGGCGGGAATTGAACCCGCACGCCATCGCTGACCCAGGATTTTAAGTCCTGTGCGTCTGCCGATTCCGCCACTCGCGCATGCGGCGCAGTGTAGCGGGAAAGTCGATCGACCCGCAACACTTTCCGCTGCTCAGGATCTCGCCGCGATCCGCTGGATGGCGTGAAGTCATGAGAACGTGCGGGCGGGGCTGAGTGGGAGTCCGAAACTCCCGCTCACCCCCGCTTCAACGGCAACTGTGTCACGAACAACGTTACGCCGCCTCAATCGAAGGCCGTGTCTCACGGGGCTGCGCCAACTGTTTGCCGCGATTCATTACTTCCTGGACGCCGGATTGAATGCTGCGACCCAGCCGCGTTGCCTGCACCTGAGCCTTTTTCGCATAACGTCCGATATCCCGACGCGTTTCCGCTCCGGCTTTCGGCGCAAACAGAATTCCCAGTCCGGCTCCGATCACGGCTCCACCCGCGATCATCGCGGCCACCTTGGCTGCCTGCTTTCCCTGTTCCGACATCGCATGCCTCCCGGTTATGGTGACGATTTGCGGAGGGTCTGTTGTCTGCCCTCCTGGAGACGGAGTACAGCAGATACTGTGCCAGGTCATTTTCCGGTGAATTTCGCATGAATCTCTTCTCACGGCTCTACGATGCTTAGGACCGTCTCATGAACGGTGCCGTTTTCTCTACAGTCGGTCACACACTCGTTTCACAAATCTCACACATTCGGAACGAATCCTGAAACGCGGCACCAGGAGTGGTTTTGCAACTGTGATGCGCAGTCCAGCCATGGTGTGATCGGCTTGCTTTGATGAGGCGGCTTCCCTATGATCCCGATCATCAGATCATTAGGTCTTGGAGGTTCCATGGGTTCGTTCGCGTCGCTCCCCTATCCCCACATCAATCCGGTCTTTCTTGAAATCGGTCCGCTTCAGTTCCGTTGGTATGGCCTGATGTATCTGATTGGCCTGACGGCTGCCTATTTCTTGATCCGCCGCAGGGTCGCCGAGCAGCACATTCCGCTCACACCCGATCAAATTTACGACATGGTCGTGTTCGCGGCATTCGGCGTTTTTCTGGGCGGCCGCATCGGCTATACGCTGTTCTATAACTTTTCGTATTACGCGCAGAATCCTCTGAAGATTTTCGCCGTCTGGGAAGGCGGCATGTCCTTCCATGGCGGTCTCATCGGCACGATCGTCGCGCTGGTCTGGTTCAGTAAGCGGCAGGGATTGCCTGTCTACACCATCGCGGATCTGGCTGCCGCAGTGACGCCGATCGGACTGGGGTTCGGCCGGCTCGGCAACTTCATCAACGGGGAGCTGTATGGACGCGCCACCGATGTAGAGTGGTGCATGGTCTTCCCGGCGGGAGGGTCGGCGTGCCGCCATCCCTCCCAACTCTATGAAGCCGGGCTCGAAGGTATTCTGCTTTTCACGATTCTCTGGGTGCTCGCGCGCACCTCCCCGCCGCCGGGGTCGCTCTGCTGGACGTTTAGCGCCGGATACGGCATCAGCCGGATGATCGTGGAATTGGTGCGGGAGCCCGATCAACACATCGGCTTTGTGCTCGGCCCGATCACGATGGGGCAACTGCTGTCCGCTCCGATGGTGATGTTAGGCCTGTTTATGCTGGTCTGGGGGTATCACAAGCGGGCTCTCGACCGGTCCCGTTCGACGATGCCTCTTCAGTAAGGCATTTCGTCGTCGTCCAGCCCGACATGGTGCCCCAGCTCATGCACTAATGTGTCGGCAATTTCACGGCACATCTCCGCCTCTGTGTCGCATTGCCGGAGAATCGGTCCGCGGTAGAGGGAAATCTGCGCCGGTGCCTGGCCGCCTGTGCGGAAGAACGACTCGTCGTTCAGGGAGAGCCCCTGGTACAGACCAAGCAATTCCTCCCCTTCCTCGATGTCCAGCTCTTGCAGCACCGACGGAGGCGGCTCATCTTCTACGACCACCGCCACGACATCGAGGAGCCGGGCGTACTCGGGAGGCAGGTCCGCCATCGCCTGTTGGACGATCCTGGCAAAAGACTCCGCCGACAGTCGGTAATGAGACTGTGTCATGCTTAGAATCGCCGGCCGGACGTAGGATTCAGCTCGGGGTTCTGCCGAAGATTGTGACCGGGGCAGAGTTCTCTCGGCGACAATAAATCCCGGATGGCCTGGTTCCCGCGCGCAGGGAGAAGTCGCATGATGAGTTTCCGGTTACAGTTCTACGGCTATCCCGCAACGGAGAAACAATACCTGCGCGGAAATTGTCGGAAGCTGTAAGCTCTTTTGAGCCGCCGTCTTATAGAGCGTCATCTGGATTCGGTATCGCTCGGCCCGTTCCTGCGCATCCTTCGCCGTCACAGTGTCGGACTTATAGTCCCCAATCCAAATTCGATCGTCAAGCCGGTAGATGACATCCATGACTCCGTGCACAATCTGCCCGTCTGCACCCGACATGGTGAATGGAACCTCGCGGCCGAGAATGGTCGAGGCAGCGAGCCGGCGGTAGGGCTCGGATTGAATGAAGTGACCGAGAATCTCCCGCAGAGAGTCCGAGAGCGCGGAAACCGGCTCCGTGTCATCGGGAACAAATCGTTGAACCGTCGCTTCAACACGATCGAGTAATGCTTGCGGGGGCAAGCGAAAGTCCCACTGTTCGAGCAAACGATGGGCCAGCACGCCGACCAACTTCCCTGCCTCACGATCCGCTCCGCCTATCGCGGGCGGATAATTGCCGGAGAGGAATTCCGCTCCCATGAGGCTGGGAGTGAGATGGACAGGTGTCCGGCGGGCACTGGCCCAGCGCTCTTCCCGTTCTCTCCATAATTGCGCAATCGTGCCGGGATCCTCCGCCCTTGGCGATGAGGCCGGTCCGGAGGACCGGCTCGACCGCTTACGGAGCGGTGCGCTGGTCGTTTGGTGCGGTATGACCGATGCGCCGACCGTCAGCGCGACCGTCTCAGGGGCGCCGACCGTCCCCTCTCCGATGTCCTGCAACATGCCCAGGACGGTTTCCCCTGATGCGCGACCGGTGACTCCACCGGACAACACCAGCACATCCTTCGCTCTCGTCATGCCGACATAGAGCACCCGTCTTCGCTCGGCTTCCTCGCGGATCTTTCGCTTCTCATGCACGAGTACCGCACCGAAATTGTGCGCGCCGCTGAGGGACAGCCCGTAAGTTCCGCTGGACCAATCGAAGGTGACGACGGGCAGTTCCCGCTCCCGCCCGCTTCCCTGATGAAGCCCTGGCAGGACGACGATAGGAAACTCCAAGCCTTTGGCCTTGTGGATCGTCAACACCTGAATGGCATTGGACGATTCCTCGGACAAGGGACTCTCGGCTTCATCCGGCTGCTCATCGAGCCTGGCGACCATCAGATCGACAAATCCGCTCAATGTCAGATGCGGACGATCGGATAATGCCGCCGCAGTCTGCTTGACCTTCATCAGATTTGCCACGGCTTGCTCCCCGTGCAGTGATGCCGCGGCGATTTCCAGAATCGGAAGACGGCTGAAAATCAGTTCCAGCGCTTCAGCCAGCGGGAGGGCCGCAACCTGCCGATGAAGCCAGGCCAAATGTCCGTACAGCCGTCGTACCGCGGCAGCGTCCGGACGGTCCCATCCTTCCAGCGCGTCGCTTCGAAGAAAGTCGAAGCCGTTGATCCGGCGGAGTTCATAGAGCGCACGATCCGGCAGGCCGCCCAGTGGACTGCGGAGCACTCCGGCAAGCGCCACATGGTCATGGGGATGATCGAGCACCCGCAGCACATTCATAAGGTCGATGACTTCCTGACGGCGGTAAAAATGTTTTTCCCCCTCGATGACGTAGGGAAGTCCGTAGCGGCGCAAGGCGTCGACATAGGTGTCCGCCTGGGTCAGTTTTCGAAACAGCAAGGCAATCTGCCCGGGTTTGACCTGTGGGCGACTCAGCACGTCCTCGGCAAGCCAGCGGGCCAGGGTTTCCCCTTCCGCCCTCGTTGCACCGGCGGCATCGAATGCCCGATCGTCCTGTGCCGGAAGCGTTACCTGGAGACGCACGCCCGCATCGAATGTCGAGAGGCGCCGCTGCGGCTGCACTTCCAGCCTGACGTTGGCCGGCTGTACCAGGGGACGGCGTTCAAACAGTCGGTCAAAGACATCGTTGACCGGTTCCAGGACCGCTGCATCACTCCGGAAATTCGTCGTCAGCGTCTGGACCGTTCCTCCGTCCTGCTCAATCTTCTGGACGACGCGGTCGAAGGCTTCGATGTCGGCACGGCGAAAGGCATAAATCGATTGCTTGGGATCACCCACAATAAAGAGCTTGCCCGGCTCCAGGGCCATCGCTTGCCAGGTTACGGCCTGCTTCCCGAGACATTCTGAGATTGCGAGTATAAGTTCGTATTGGACCGGGTCGGTATCTTGAAACTCATCCACCAATACCGCTCGATAGTCCCGTTTGATCCGTTCGCGGATCAGCCGGTGATCCCGCAACAAGGTGCGGGCTCTGGCCAGCAGACCGTCGAAAGAGACCCATCCGTTCAGTCTGAACGAGAGGCGGATTTCAGCAACTAACGGCCCAACAAGTCTTAACGCATACTTGAAGAAAGAACCATTAACTGCCTGTAATTTAGAAGCTGTCTTAATGATTGATTCGGCCTCTGCAAATTCCTCTTTTTCCCATCCGGCGACAGAACTACCCAGATCCTTCTCCAGCCATTCACGATCGGCAGAGGGTAGAGCCTGAATTGCTACAGGCCCCTGCCCCACGATCGACATCATGAGACTCACCGCTGCCGCCAGCATATGCTCGACCTTCCGGCGCTTCGGCCGGTCATGTGCCTCGAGCAAAGCCCGGCCGCGTTCGCCGGTGTGCCGCACCCACTCCACAATCGCCGGGCTCAGCGTCTCATCCTTGAGCTGCGTCTCAACGGTCTCCAGATCGACCAGCTCACTGCAGAGTGCCCGGGTCAGACCTCGCAGATCTTCCAGCGTGGTGACCCTCAGCACCTCGCGCCAGAGATCATGACGGGTGCCCAGCCGGCTCAACTCCCGATCGACCCAGACATCCCAGCACGCCGCAAAATGTTCATCAAAGCGAAGACCGTCGTCCTCCTGAAAAGCGGGATCGACACCGCCCTCCAGCGGGTATAGCCGCAGGAGATGGGCCGCAAAGCTGTGCAACGTGCCGATCTGGCTTTTCTCAAGATCGCGCAACGCCGCTGCCGCTCTGGACGCGACCTCTTCCGTCGAGAGGCCGTACCGTGTGCAGAGGTCAGCCGCAGACACGGCGCCGCCGTCCTTGGCCCGTGTCGTGTCAATCTCCGGTTGGGCCAGGAGCGTCAACCGCTCACGAAGACGAACCTTCATTTCCGTGGCGGCCTTGTTCGTGAAGGTCAAGGCCACGATCTCGGTCACCATGACAGGATCAGGATGTTTGACGAGCAGATGCACCAGTCGATTCACGAGCAGCGTCGTCTTGCCGGTGCCGGCGCCGGCCACGACCACGACATTCCGGTCGAACGTTGTTTCAGCCAGCTCGCGCGCCAGGCGGTCAGGAATCAGTTCCACGCAGTTCCTCCGTCAGGCGTTGCAGGCGCAGGCTTTTGAGTGATTTGACTTCTTCCGCGCGATAGGATCGCCACCAGGACGGCTGGTGTTCGCGCCGGCAAATGACCCGGAACTCACAGTGATCGCAGTAGGTATCGGGCAGAATGAAAAACCGTCCGGTCTGCAGTCCGCCGATCAGGAGCCGCAACGTCTGCTGAATCCGCCTGTCCGGCTCGCCGGAGAGCGCGGCGACATCGAACATCGAGCGCGCGACGGGCGGTTCCCACTGCGGGGCCAGAAAAATGAACTGCACCTGACTTGTCGGTGGCATGCCGGGCATGAGGAGCCGGGCGTACAGAGGAGGTTGCAGACGATAGCCGCGGAGGGCGGATTGCGGCAAGTTACGGTCTTCAGGCTTGATGGCTGATCCGGTTTTGAATTTGTAGTCGACGACACGAACTGCTCCGGTGTCGCGATGGCGGTCGATCCGGTCCACCCGTCCGCGAATCTTGAGCGCGGTCGAGCTATCGGGCAGGACATCCGTGACCGAACCAGCGGCATCCATCTCGAATGAAACCGGGGCATAGGGCTCTTCGCGATAGGCCTCGGCATCCGCCGCAACCGCCGCCGCGATGAGCGACATAACCTGTTCCTTGGCCAGTTCCCACAATAAATAATAGCCGGTACGATGCCGGGCTTCGCAGTCTTGCGAAGCCCGGTTGATGGCCGACTGAATGCACGCACGTATTGTATCGTCCCCGACCGGCGTTGCCGGCCAGTCGATTGCCAGTAGCTGCTCGTAACAGCACTTCAGCGCCGCATGACAGAGCGTGCCCAGCAATGCGGCATCCGGCTCCTGGGCGACGGTCCATCGCACCGGTTCCAGCCGCAACACATCGGCGGCAAAGTATTGAAACGGGCAGCGGGCATACCGTTCCAGCGGCGTCGGGGCCACACCGCGTTCCTGTACCGCGGACCAGTGGGCGTCCAGCGGACCCGTCAATCCGTCATAGCCGTTCAACAGAGATGCGTCGTCCTCGATTCCGGACAACGCATTCAGGGCATGCCTGAATCCGGCGGACTCGCGCCCGACCGCCTCGAGCAATGCCGCCGCGTCCTGCCCGCTCATCGCCATCCATTGTGCAAGCTCAGCCGGCGGAAGTAATCGCTGGAGCACGGGACGCTGGGCAAGCCGGTCGGTCAGCCGGCGCGGCACCTCCTCAATCGACCGCCCGTCGAGACCGAACCGCTTGTTTACGTCGCCGAGAAACGGGGAAACCGCCAGCACGCGGCCGGCCTCATCGGCCCGCTGATAGGAAAGGTACAGCCGGTTGACGGCTCCTTGAACGAGCAGTTCAAACAAGAGCGCTTCTTCCTCGTAGCCGCCGAGCTTTTCATCAATCTTGAACCCGAGCGTCGCGTCGAGCACACGCCGATGCCGGTCTCGAAGAAAGGCATCCTCCCGGATGTATCGGGGAAACAGCTTCTCGTTCAGGCCCAGCACACACACCGCCTTGAAGGTCAGTCCGCGAGCAGCCATCGCATCAACGACCGTCACCCCTCGATGCGCGGCTTCCTCCAGCGGAATCGTCGTCCGTTCACACGTTTGAGTCAGAAGTTCAACAAACTCCGCCCAGGACATCTCCTCGCCGAGAAGATCCAGCTCTTCAAGCCGGGCCCAGACGCCGTCAATCGCCGTCCACGTCGCACGCAACCGCGTGTCGAGCGGATCGGAACCGGCCAGGTCCATCTCGCCGGAGCTGGCGAGATGGCGGCGGGCCAGATCCCGGCAGGCGGCGATCAGTTGACCGGCCGTGCCCTGTTGCGGCAACGCCAGGCAATCGGTCAGCAGCTGCGAGACGGTCTGCCACAAGAGTGCGATCACCTCCGGCGCGATATCCAACTCATCGAGCACCCGGTCCTGCTCATCGCCGTCCGCCGGGTTCAGCGTCACGCGCGCGGCCCGCTCCAACCGCCTCCACTCCTCGGCACCCCGGGTGATCTGGAGGCCCGGCACCGCCAGTTTCCATTGCTCCGGCCGGTAGCCCTGATGACGGTGATCCAGATGATCGGGAGCGTAGAGAGGCGATGTCACGACATCCAATACCGGCGTGCGATAAAAATCGTTCAACGGTAATGTGACCAACTGCAGCAGGACCTTGCACAGCGGCTCGTGCATCAACGGCCGTCCGGCCGTCGTCGAAAACGGGACGCGATATCGATCGAAGACACCCGACAGGAGCGTTCGATACGGATCCAGCGTGCGGGCGACGACTCCGATGTCGTCGAACTGATATCCGTTGGTCTCGACGAGATCGATGACTGTCCGGCAAAGTGCCGCCAACTCCTCCTCTGCTCCGATGACGCTGTGCACGGTGACCGTGATGCGTGCTTCCGCCGCCGGTTCCGGCAATCTGGTGATCATGTCGGGATGGGTCGCGCGCGGCTGGATACACCGGTCGAAAAAACGCTGTGCAAATCCCCAGGCCTTCCCGCGCTCCAGAGGAAAAAACAGGGTGGTGGGAATGCTGCTGCTGACCGCTTCAAAGAGCGACAGCTGCACCTGCGTGAGATCGTAGAACCCGTAATAGAACGCCTGCTGTACCGTGGACAGGAAGGGCGAGTGCGGCACTTCAGCGATCAGCGATTCGGCCAGATCGTCTGCGGTGCCGGCCTGCAATGTGTGCCCGACGTCCCGCACGGCGGCATGCAATGAAAACAGCGCCGTCAGCCAGGCGAGATCCTCCTCTTCAAAACACCCCTCTGCAAGACCGCGGACGGCGACCGCCGGATCGACACCGGCATCTTTCAGGTCCCGAATCGTCGACCAGAGGGCGCCCCACATACCGGAGGATTGCCCGATCTGCTGTAACGGGGCCAGATTGGACAGGCGGCTCTTCACAATCTGTTTGATCAACTGCTGGAAGAAGACCTCGTCGACCACACGCAGCGGCGGCCGGCCAAGGCGGAGGCGCCGTTCATCCGAGAGCCGAAGCACCAACTGATGAAAGGTCAGGAAATGGATATTGAGGAGCGCCTGTCCGTCCAGGGTGAGGATCTTGCGGATCCTGGCAAGCAACGGGGCGGACGGCACGAGAACGAGAAGCGGTGCAAACGGATCCGCCGCCTTTGCGCGACGAAACTGTTCGATCAGTGCGGTTTCAAGGGACGGGTGAAAGCGCCCGGCGATGACGCGAAGCATCACAATCCATAACGGATCGCCGCTAGTGTGTGGCGAGAGATTGCCGGATAGAGGACCAGATTGCTCACATGCATATTCCGCGGACGGCCCGACACCGTCCGGATGAACTAGCCTGTCTCAGGTCCCAGCAACTCGCCGTTGCAGTCGACACAGGCCCAGTCTCCGTCGATAAATTTCATCGGGTCGCCGCAGATCGGACAATCCGGGGGCGGCCCTTTATCGTAGATCGGCAAATCCGGCAATTCAAAGTTGTCATCGTCAGCAACCATTGAGCGAGATATCCTTTTCGCGCCCTACTCGCGCGGTTTCATTTTCAATAACAACGCCTTTTCAGCGCTTTCCCGGCTTGGCACCCCGACGAACGTCAACCGCCCGTCGATAATCGTCGCGGGCACGGCCCGAACGGAATGACGATTCGCTAATTCCTGACCGTCCGGAGTCGTGATATCGACTTCGCGATAGGAAAAACTATATTTCACTCGCAGTTGCTTCCACAGACTCTTGGCCGACGGGCAGGCCCCGCAGCTCGGCGACACCAACAACATGATGCTCGGCATAGCGTGTCTCCAGAGAAAAATCGATGGCGGATCTTAACACCCGGCAGAATGAGGGGGCAAGTTGCGCCTCCGTGAATCAGGCCGAATCAGCGCCCCTCTGAGGGCGCCCTTTCCCGTCCGGTTTGACTTCACCTGACGGAAAGCGCAGCATGGCAGAAACTGCTCGACAAAGAGGTGTTCTGTGAATCCTTGCTAACATCGACTGGTCTTTTCATCATGCACCACTTCCGTCCTTCACGACGCCCTCTTGGTTTCCGTTGCCATGAGGGCGTTGTTGTCTCGGCAGCCACACCCCTTCCCATTCTATTCCCCGTGCCCTCACCATCCCTTGAAAGGAGATGTCGATGAAACGTCTAGCCACCATCACAGCAACTGGGATCCTGGCATCACCGAACCTGGCGCTTGCGGTCGAACATAATGCGAGTTACCAGGGTATTGCCCAAATCTATTTTGTGTTTATCGCCGCCGTCCTGATCTACGGTGTGTACGACTCATTCGGAAAGACCGCGATGTATGTGGCAACGCCCGTTATTCTTGCCTGGTGCTATTGGATGCTGCCACCGGCCTAGAGCCCTGGCCCAGTCCGCTGCCGGCGGCATCGGAGCCTCGTAGTTCTGATGCCGTCAGCAACACCGTCGCCTTATCGCTTGCCGTCATAGCCCTTTTCCTGCCACCGCTCCAGCAGTTGAATGCGTTTCTGCAGCTGCTCGGTCGTCGCTTGATCCACGCGGCCTCCGGTCCGCGCGATCAGCTCGGCGTTGAGCCGCCGATGGTCCACCCCGGTTTTCCTCGCGACCGACGCCACCAGCAGGCGATGCGTATCGCGAAGATCCTGTTTTTGTTCATGCAATGAGACGGCGATATCCCCTGCGTCGGTGCCGCCGCCCTCCCCTCGCGGATCTTCTTCTCCGATGAGCGAGTCCAGCTTCGCCACCGCATTGAGCGGCATATATTCTTTTGTGCCGGAAACGGTGACACGCCCGAACAAATCCCGCTGCCCGGCCGGCATGATGTCTTCTAGAACATGATCGCGCTCGGCTTTGATCTGCCTGGCGTAGTGCACCAGAATCGGATCTTTCGGAAGATAGAGCCAGGCGCGTTGCGGTTTGGGCATACCATCCTGCATGCGCACGAACCGCCCGACCACCTGCCGGAAATACATCTCGGTCAGCACGTTCGTCCCGTAGACGCCGACCCGTAGCCGGGGAATGTCCACGCCTTCGCTCACCATGTTCACCGCGACCAGCCAGGCTTGCGTTTTATGACTTGAGTAGGACGCGATGGTCCGTGAAGCTCCCGGATCGTCCGATACGGCCACGACCGCCTTCGTGCCGGTGATCTTCCCGATCAACTCGGACACCCAACGGGCATGATCCTGATCCATGGCGACGATCAGTCCCCCGGCATCGGCCTGCTCTTCCTTCCGCAACCTGGTCAATTGCTTGTGCGCATCCGTGATGACGGGCCCCAGCCAGGTTTCCTGCAACAGCGCCGTTTTCAACCGCTCACGTTGGAGATCGAACTTCAATCCGTCTTCGAACGTGGCCGTATGCTCACGCCCCTCGGATAGCCAGGTCAATTCGCCTTCGTAGCTGGGAAACACGATCGGCCGGCAGACGCTGTCCTTGATCGCCTCGGTATAGCCGTAGGCAAAGTCCGCGCGGCTCTCGCCCTGCTCGTAGCGAATAAATGGGATCGGATTATTGTCGGAACGGAACGGCGTGCCGGACAGAATCAGGCGAAACACGGCCGGTTCGAACGCCGTGCGCAGCGCCTTGCCCCAGTGTTTGCCGTCCCCCGCATGGTGCAACTCATCCAGAATCAGGAGTGTCGGTTTGGCCTTGCATGCCCGCTGAAAGATCGTTGGAGCAAGGCTGACCTGCTGATAGGTCACGACAGCGCCGTGATAATCGGAGGCTTCGCCTGGTTGATCGTTCGTCAGCGCCGGATCCAGCTGCAGACCGATTTTTCCGGCCGCCTCGGACCATTGGGTGCGCAGATGGTTGGTCGGGCATACGACCAGGATACGCCGCGCGGCGCCTTTTGCGAGAAAGTCATGCGCGACGCGCAGGGCAAAACGCGTTTTTCCGGCCGCCGGCGTGGCCATGGCGAGAAAGTCCGCGGCCTGATGGCTGTGGACCGCGCTGAGGGCTCGCCGCTGCCAGTCGCGGAGCGGAGCGGTCCAAGGAGGTAACGTCTTCATGGTGTCTGTAAACAGTCTACGCCGCGCGCCGCGCGGGACCGGCGTGATCGGCCGGACGAGGCTGATTGGAACAACTCATTCTGCCCAGTGCGCCTCTCCCGCCCGCACCACTAATCGATCCAATCTTTTTCTTTGAGCTTCCTCGGCAGATACTTTTTGGTTAGATACTGAAAGTCCTTGTTCGCCAGCGAGTCGAGCTCGTATTTCAGTCCGCTGCTCAGCATGCGCTTGATCTCCGCCTGCCAGGCCGGCTTCTGGAACCACTGGTAGTTCATCAGCTCTTTCGCCCGCGCAATATCTTTCTCGTTCAACTTGATCCCGACGTTCCTCGGCAGTTCGTACCGCTCGGGGTCCGCGCTTGAGAGGCCGATAAACTTGGCTTTGGGAATGGCCATGCGCTGGCTCTCGAAGGCCAGATTGATGGAGCCCTGCTTGATCACGGAATAAATGTAGTACCCCCAGGGATCGTTGTCGACCAGCACATACACCGGTAGTTTGTGCTCTTCGTGAAGCCGTCGCGCCAGGCGGCGGACTCCGCGCGGCGGCTGGCCGTTTCCGGTCAGCAGGACGCAGTTATACCGCCGCCAGAATTTATCCTCAGACAACCGGTTCCACTGGGTACCTTTTTCGACCAGCAGCACGAAGTCGGCGGTGCAGCGGCGGATCTCCAGATACTCCGGCTCGACAATGGACGGTACCGAATAGCCGCCTTTCCCGAGCTTGGCGCAATCCACCCGGTCCCCGTCATCGCCGAACACGACCGGTCCGACGATGCTTCCGCTGTTCTCCGCCCGTACATGCAGCTCCTCGCGCAGGGCCGCCAGCGACACTTCCAGATCCTCGATGACGGGATCGGACTCATCCTGCGTGTCGAACGTATTTTCGTGTGAGTCGGCGATCGTATGCTTGGTGCGGTAATAGATTTCTCGAAGCGAGGTGGTGAGGTCCGCGCGCTGCAATTCGGAGAGGGCATCGGCGACCAGGACGGTCTGCATAAACTTCTTGGCCATGCCGACGTTGAAGAAGGAGCGCGCCTGCTTCTTGCTCCCCATTTCAATGAGCCCCTTGCGCTCATTGAACGAGACGTTTGAGAGTGCCCGAATGGGAATCGCAAATGTCGGGTCTTTCGACCGGTCCGCCGCCGCAATGACGATGTCGGCCAGGCCGATCAACTTTTTCTCAACCGACGTCGTCTTTTTCTGTTTGCTCGCCATAGCGATTATTTCTTTCCCCGGGGTGCGGCTTTCTTCACCGGTTTCGCGGGTGCTCCCTTGGGCTGCGTTCCCCTGCGTTCTCTATCGGCAGCCACCGGCTTCTGCGCCGTCCTGCCCTTTTTGCCTGTCGGAGCAACGGGCTCGGTCTCACGCTGAATGACAGAAGCCGCCTGTTCGGCCGGCGCGACGGACGCCTGAACCTGCGTGGCCAGTTCAACCTCGCCTTCCACTCCGTCGGTGGTCACGATAATCGAATGGGGCAAGCCTTCCGGCCCTGCGCCGGTTTTACCCAGCGCCTCATCGGTCTTCAGACCGCCAGTGCGGGAGGTGGCGATTTTCTGCAGCTGGGCTTTCAATTTCTCTGTCTGCAGCGTGCCCCCCTTGAGGTGATTGCAGGCTTCCACGACTTCTTCGATATAGAGCTCGAAAATGTTACGCCGCCGGAATTCGCTGGCCGCGCGTTCCCGCCGCCGCAAAAACAACCCCAGTCGACGGCCGCACTCTCGCAGCGCCAGCGTGATTTCCTTCTGAATCTCATCGTAGTCCGCGATGGCTTCCTTGGATTCGCTCGTAAACGGCACCCAGACGGACGCCATATGCACGAAGATGACCATCGGTCCGCCCGGCAAAGCGCCGCGGGACTGCGTGACGCCGTAATTCTTCCATGAGGTGCCGAGCACTGCTTTGAACGTCGAGCAGGCGGATTGCTGATAGAGCAACGGCACCCGGTTTGCGTAGCGGATGACGCGCGCGAGTTCGGAGTCCGTCTCCTCCTCCTCGCCTTCCGCTTTCGGCATGGCGGGCTGTTTGGGCTTAGTCTGATCTTCCGGCCGATGCCCGTACGCGAGTCCGACTTCAATGATAAACGGGTTGCCCCGATAGACTGCCGGCGGCCGGCTTACTGCCGTATAAAACTCGCCTTTAATCTGCTTATACAGCCCCGAGAGAATGGCTCGTTCTCCGATCGGCGAGATGCAGTTCGTCGGCGGCGCCATGATTTTGGTGTTTTGAACGGTCCGATAGAGTACTTCGGCGGCCGGCCCTTTCAGATCCCGCGGTTTCATGCCGGGAGAGATCTTGGCCGCCTTGCACATCTCGTCCGCCAGTTGAGGCGACACGCGGCAGAAGTCCCCGGCAAGAAATCCGGAGACCGTCTGGCTCTTCGTGTCCTGCAGCATCTTCAGCAACATGCCGAATTCAATTCCGTAGGGATGCGGCTTGATCTCGCGCGGAGAGGGCGGCAGTTCGTGATACGTCCGGGGATACTCTTTCGCCTCGCCTTCCGGAGGATAGTAGATCAGGCGCACATGCGGATTGGCGATGGAGGTCTGCTCCAGCCATTCGTCGACGGAGGCGCGGCCCTTTTGATATTTCCCCTCGACCTCGATCGAAACTTGCGTGCCTTGCGGCTGGTTCCATTCGATCTGCTTGTTTTCATGCACCAGCGGCTCGTTCTTCTTCGTGTCGATCTGCACTTCGAAGTAATGGGCGGCCGCCTTCGGGCCGGTGCGGGAAATAATCTTGACCGGCTTCCCGGTCGTCAGCTGCCCGTACATGCCTGCCGCCGAAATGCCAATGCCCTGCTGTCCCCGGCTCATCCGCATGCGATGAAACTTCGAGCCGTAGAGCAACTTCGCAAAGATCCGCGGGATATGCTGGCGGACGATACCGGGGCCGTTATCCGTGACGGTGATGCGAAATCTGGAGGCCTGACTGGGAGCGACCGGCTCCCCGTTCGAGACGACCTCAAGACGGACGGTGACTTCCGGAAGAATCCCGGCTTCCTCACTGGCGTCGAGCGCGTTGTCGACGGCTTCCTTCACGCAGGTCAACAAGGCTTTTCGAGGATTGTCGAATCCGAGCAGATGCCGGTTTTTCGTAAAGAACTCGGAAACGGAAATTTCCCGCTGACGCGCACCCATCTCCGCGGCTGTCACCTGTTGCACGGGTTTGGCGACCGTCTTCTTCGGATCGGCTGATTCGGGAGCGGGCTGAGCCGCAGAAACGGACTTCGAAACGGAACGCGCGATGGCCATTCACCCTCTCATAGCAGCATGTTCACAAAACGGGCGGCATTCTACACAGATTGCCCAGCCGAGAAAACCCTCTCACAGGTTCGCAAGCGACCTGATGGCAAGGAGGAGATTCGCAGGGAGGGCGGCGATCCGCCGATACGGTTTAGGGTGGGAGGAGCACGCACCTACCGAGGAGTCAGTAGGTACGACGGAGATCTCGGGAGAACTTTAGGCTTCCCAGTACAAGCTGGTCCTGCACACCGTTCTCACACTCAACCCCCTTATGAACCATATTCCCTCGGGGCGTTAACTCCCCCCACCCGTTTAGAGTAGGCCCGCGCTCCGGGTGAGTCAAGGGTTCTCTTTCGAGCCCGGGAAACCGTTCTGATCTGCAGTAGAAATATCGCCGCAGGCTCCCGATTCATTTGAATCGCGTGACACCGAGCCTCTCATGCCAATCCGCGTAGTTGGTGTCAGGATATCTCGCCGAAACCTCATTTCATGCCAAACACGAGTCGAATCAGCCACGAATGATTATTTTGTCTGAGGGTGCAATTTTTCTCACGGGTAGAAAGAAAAAATATTTCACAACAGTCGTATTTCCCTTCATTTTTTTTACACGAGTCTGAATTTGCCGGACCCCTTCAAAAACCAACCACTTCCGCTGCGGACACTGTGATTTATGATGAGGCCACACCAGACTCCCCAACTTCTGTGGATAACTCTGTGCATGAGTATGATCCTGTCGTTGAAATGGCTGATTTCAACAGTCCCATGAGCAGACTGCCTAATAAATAGGCATTGTGCCGTCGTCGGCCGACCCCCCATATTTTGCGGCTTGACGGATGATTCTTTTTCTTTTCCACAATCCCTGGGTAGAGATGGATTCAAGAGGGATCGGCTGACCGAACCCATTTTGTCTAGAGCCGAATAGCCTCAAGCTACCAGGACTTATGCACAGCGATCAGCTCTCACTGTGGAGAAACCCTTCGAATTTCCCATTGAATCGGAGCATTCAGGAAGCGACAGCCTTGGCGCGCGCTGGTTCCCGTCCTCCCCGGCTCCACGCTATTTTTTACGATAGATGTTCAATCCGACTTTCTCTTCCCGGCCTGGAATCGTCACATTGCCTTCAGTGGAGGCAATGATCGTGGTTTTTCCTGATGCGGATGGACCGAACTCCTTGGACAAATCCACCTTGATCGTCAGCGTGGTTCCCTCGACGGTCAACTCAACATTTTTCATGATTTGTTCCTCCGGTGAAGGATCGAGGACGTAACTCTACTTGTTGCTCTACCCCGTGCGTGAACGCATGTCAATCGACAAGGGAACGAATCATGCCATGCCGCGCACGGACTTTCTTGTGGCGCACGAAGCCTCTTACGACACGAGTCGTCAAGGGTTGGCGGCCTGGTACCGATAGAGTTACTATCAGGCACGATATTGCTTGCTGGGATTGGACACGGATGATGACGGAGTCAATGACGAACGAAGCGATCCGTGAAGCATGGATGGTTCTGGCGCGGGAAGTGCGCACCGGCGTGCTTCTCACGATGCGCAACGGCAAACCTTTCGGCTCGCATGTGCCGTATGTGCTTGGGGAGAATTGGACGAGAGCATATGTCCATCTCAGCCGCCTTGCTCTGCACACGCAGCATCTGCTTCAGGATCCGCAGGTCTCGCTCTTTCTGTCCGAATCCGATTCCCCCGAGAAGAACCCGCTGGCGTTGCGCAGAATGAATCTGCAGGGCACCGCCGCCATCCTGGGGACCGACATGCCCGCGTATGCGGGAGTCAAAGAGCGCTATCTCGCGCGATTCCCCAAGTCCGCCATGATGTTCGGGTTTGCCGATTTCTCGCTGTGGGAACTTCAGCTGCAGGACGCCCATCTGGTATTGGGGTTCGGCCAGGCGTATCAAGCGACAGCCGCCTCTCCCGAAACCTGGACCCACCAACAGCCCGAACGGAAATAACATACAAAACAGGGGAAGGTACTAGCGGGAGTACTTGCGGAAGAAGGAGCCAGCAACGGCTCCCAGCGCAACGCCGCCGAAAAAGGTGAGACCGAGCATCATCAGCGCGGAACCGGGCCGGCTGCGCTCGCGCTGCCGGATATGGCGTCCGGCCTGAGTCCCGACCGAGGCCTCCCCGCCCACCCACAAATCCGAGTTATCCGGCAGTGCGGCGGCAGTCCGTGAGAACGGTGTAATCCGTATCCTGCGGTTCTGTTTGACGTCGTCCATATGTCTCCCAATCCTACTGATGGTTGTTTACTTGCTGACTGCCGGCTTTTCATCGGCCGGATCATCGGATTCCCAGGCATAGACCGGCGTCAACATCGGTTTATAGGTCGGCAATGGAACAGGAAACGTCGCCATTTCAACCGCCCCGGCCACCGTCCGTGCGAAGAACATGCCGATCCCGTCGAACGGACCGCGTAAAACACCTCTCACCCAGCCTTCATTGGTCCCGACTTCATAAATCTGCCGCGGGACTTCAACCCATCCGGTCGAGAGATTGACCACCCCTCGAATGAATTTTTCTGAAACCTGATAGCCGAGGTCCTGCGTGACAACTGCCTGCGCCCGCGCGTATCCCGGCAGACCGGCAACGAGCAAGAGCGCCGTCAGCAGAGTCCACGCGCAGATCCGACCGAAGCGGCCGCGCCCGCCGCCGTTCCCTTGCAAGTCGAAATCGCTTTCGTTATGGTACCGTACGATGGATCGTACTCGTGCGCGCCAGCTCGTTCTCGCCTGTATCAGCGGACTCCTGCTTCCCTTTTGTTTCCCGAAATTCGATCTGGGCCTGCTTGCGTGGGTCGCCATGATTCCCCTCCATTTTGCTCTGGACTCGTCTACGAGACGACGCGCCTTTTGGATTGGATGCCTGTCCGGCACAATCGGATTCACCGGAATTATGGCCTGGGTCGTGACCGCCATGACGACGTATGGCAAAGTCCCGCTCCCCGTCAGCTATGCCATCCTGCTCTTGCTCACAGCCTATCTCGGACTGTATGTCGGAATCTACAGTTGGAGCGTCGTCTGGTTGCGGGAATTTTTACCACGGTACGGGATCTTTTTCTCTCCCTGCGTCTGGGTCGCGCTGGAACTCCTCCGGACCTACGCGTTTTCCGGATTCCCGTGGAGTCTGTTGGGGTATTCCCAATATCGCGAACTGGAACTGATTCAGGTCGCCGATCATCTGGGTGTCTACGGCGTGTCGTTTCTGATCATCCTGGTGAATCTGACCCTGGCGGAGTTGCTTCTCTGGCTCATGCCGTTCTTTCACGGATTTCACCCGAAGAAGCTTCCCTGGGAACTGGCTACCATTACGACGCTGCTCATGGTGCTGACGTACGGATATGGAAATTCCCTCCTCGCGGGTGCCACCCATCAGCCGCCTAAAGGCACGATCACCGTCGGCTTGGTCCAGCCCAACGTCGATCAGGCGGTGAAGTGGGACATCGCCTTTCGCGATGAGACCATGGAGCGATTCGACCGTCTGACCGGCCGGTTCGGCAGCACCGCCGACCTCATCATCTGGCCGGAAGCCGCCACACCGTTTATTTTTGAGCGGGAGAAAGACTACCAGCTGCAATTGATGGCTCTGGCCGATCGGGCCAAAGCTCCAATCCTATTCGGGAGTCCGGCATTGCGTTATTATCCCGATCGCCGCCCGTACTTACTGAACAGCGCCTATCTTCTGGCGGCTGATGGAACCATCCTCGGGCGGTACGACAAGCATCATTTGGTCCCATTCGGGGAATATATTCCGTTGAAATCATCCCTGTTGTTTTTTCTCGATAAACTCGTGGAGGGCATCGGCGACTTTGAGGCCGGCCCCGGCGGAACGACCTTATCGCTGATTCCAAAGACCGCGGTCCGCGACGATGGCGCCGCCTTGGCGGCGCGCCCGCTCAAGTTCGGCGTGGCCATCTGTTATGAAGTGATCTTTCCCGACCTGGTCAGACAACTGGCCGTCAATGGCGCGGATTTCCTGGTGACGATCACCAACGACGGGTGGTTCGGCAATTCATCGGCGCCCGCCCAGCACTTTGCCATGGTGGTGTTCCGTTCCGTTGAAAATCACCTGGCCTTTGCCCGCTCCGCCAACACCGGCATCACCGGCGCCATCGATCCCTACGGGCGCATTCTCCACGCCACCGGGCTCTTCACTGAAGAAGCGGTTCAGGCGACGATCCCTGTCTGGCAGCCGCGCACGTTCTACAGCCGCTACGGGGATGTGTTTGCCTACGCCTGTGTGGTAATCTGCGCGCTGTTGTGCCTGATCAGCCTGCTCCGCCCAAAAGAGCCGGTGCACGGCACGACCGCCATCAACCCAGTGTAAGTCGAAAGGATGCCCGTGATGTTAGACGAGGTGCGGAGCCGCGTGCAGACAGTCGGAGAGCAGGTTTCGGAACTACGGGGGCATCTTTGACCTCGCCCGCATGACCGCCGAGCTGGAAGAGCTCGAAGCCAAGATGGGGATTCCGACATTCTGGAACGATACCAAAGCGGCCGCCTCGACCAGCCGGAAGAAAGTGACGCTCGAACGGGAATTGATCCAATGGCGCGAGATCGAGACGAAGCTCGGCGATCTTAAGGCGATGCTGGAGCTGGCTGAGGAAAGCCAGGATGCCTCCCTCGAGCAGGAATTGACGACGGATTTGCAGCGTCTTGAAACGACGCTGGCCGCGCTCCGTGTCGAGATGCTCCTCTCAGGCGAACTCGATCCGAACAATGCGATCATGGCCATTCATCCCGGCGCCGGCGGCACGGAATCGCAGGACTGGGCGCAGATGCTGCTGCGCATGTACGTCCGGTGGGCTGAAACGAAGAAATTCAAAGTTGAAACTCTGGATATGCTCCATGGCGACGAAGCCGGCATCAAGAGCGTGACCATCTCGGTGACCGGTCCTTATGCCTACGGCTATTTGAAGGCGGAAGCCGGCGTGCACCGCCTCGTGCGGATCTCCCCGTTCGATGCCAACAAGCGCCGTCATACCTCTTTTGCCTCGGTCTTCGTTTACCCGGAGCTCAATGAAGACATCGATGTCGTGATCGACGACAAGGATCTGCGCATCGACACGTTTCGCGCCGGCGGCGCCGGCGGCCAGAACGTGAACAAAGTGGAAACGGCGATCCGGATTACGCACCTTCCCACCAACATCGTCGTGCAGTGCCAGAACGAACGGTCGCAGCTCCAGAACCGCAACGGGGCGATGAAGATTTTGAAAGCCCGACTCTACGAACTGGAAGAGAAAAAGAAGGAAGCGGTATTCAACGCCATCGTCGGCGAGAAAAAAGAGATCAGCTGGGGCAGTCAGATCCGTTCCTATGTCTTCCAGCCGTATCAGATGGTGAAAGATCACCGGACCGCCCATGAAAGCGGCAACGTCGCGGGCGTCATGGACGGCGATCTCGACGCGTTCATCGAAGCGTATTTGAAGAAGAAGATGGCCGGCGCGCTCCTCGCACCGGCCAAGGCCGGAGCAGACGAGGTTTAACAGAAGACAGGACGATCATGGATGAATTGAACGAACAGCGACAGCAACGTATCAAGAAGCTCGACCAGCTGCGCGCCGGCGGCGTGGCTCCCTACGGCACTCGATTCGAAATCAAAGACCGCGCCGGACAGCTCATCAAACTGCATGCGGAAAAGACCAAGGAAGTTCTGGAAGCGGAAAAGATCGGCTGTACCTTCGCCGGCCGCGTGGTCGCCTTGCGCCGGTTCGGGAAAGCCGGGTTTGCGGTCTTGCAGGACGGCGCGGACCGCTTGCAGGTGTATCTCAAGAAAGATCTCCTCACCGAGCAGGCCTATATGGTGACGGAGCAGCTCGATCTGGGCGACTGGATCGGCGTGACCGGCACACTGTTCCGCACCAAGACCAATGAATTTACCGTGGAAGTCCGGGAGCTCACATTCTTAAGCAAGGCGCTGCGGCCGCTGCCTGAAAAATGGCACGGACTGACCGACGTGGAAACGCGTTACCGGCAACGGTATGTCGATTTGATCGCGAACCCGGACGTCCACAGCATCTTCGCCATCCGGAGCCGGATCATCGCCGGCATCCGGTCCTATTTGATCGAGCGCGGGTTCCTGGAAGTCGAAACCCCGATGATGCACCCCATCCCCGGCGGCGCGGCGGCGAAACCCTTCGTGACCCATCACAACGCGCTCGGCATCGATCTCTATTTGCGCATCGCGCCGGAGCTGTACCTCAAGCGCCTCATCGTCGGCGGATTTCCCCGCGTCTTCGAAATCAACCGCAACTTCCGCAACGAGGGCATCTCCACGATCCACAACCCAGAATTTACGATGCTGGAGTTCTATGTGTCCTATGCGGACTATCAGGACCTGATCATCCTGACCGAGGACATGGTCTCCAATCTCGCTCAACAGCTGCTCGGCAAAACAGTGATCGAGTATCAGGGCAAAGAGATCACCCTCACCCCGCCATGGCGGCGCTGGTCCTATCATCAGTCGATTCTGGAAGTGAACAAGCTCGACCCGTCGGTGCTGCAGGACCGCGACAAAGCAGCCGCTGCCGCGAAGTCGCTCGGCATCCAGATCGATCCCAAAGCGACGCTGTTCAATATTGTGAATGAGATTTTCGAGGAAACCGTCGAGCCGAATCTGATTCAGCCGACCTTCATCACCGACTACCCGATTGAGATCTCTCCCCTCGCCAGGCGGAAAGATTCCAATCCCGCGCTCACCGACCGGTTCGAGCTCTATATCGCCGGACGGGAAATCGCAAACGCGTTCTCCGAGTTGAACGACCCGCTGGATCAGCGCGAACGGTTCGAAGGCCAGGCCGCACAGCGCGAAGCCGGCGACGAAGAGGCGCATCTGGTGGATGAAGATTTCCTGCGCGCGCTGGAATACGGCATGCCGCCGACCGCCGGCGAAGGCATCGGCATCGATCGTCTGATCATGCTGTTCACGAATCAGGCCTCGATCCGGGATGTGGTCCTATTCCCCCAACTCCGGCCGGAGAAGTAATCGCCCATGTCGATGCCCTACGAAATCTTCGTCGGCCTCCGCTATCTGCGCGCCAAACGGCGGAATCGCACGATTTCGCTGAATACGTTCGTCTCGATCGCCGGTATTACCCTCGGGGTCGCGGCTCTGATCGGCACCGTCGGCATCATGACCGGCTTCAAAGAAGATATTCAGGCCAAGATCCTCGGCACGACCGCCCACATCATCGTGCAGGACCGGATGAAAGACGGCATGTCCGATTATGAACCGACCACGAAGCAGATCGAAGAAGTCCAGGATGTCGTGGCCGCTACCCCGTTTGTTCTGAAGCAGGTGCTGCTGACGACCCCCAACGGCGTGCAGGGCATTGTGTTGCGCGGGATTGATCCGCAACGCGAAGGCCATGTCACCGAGCTCGCCAAAAATCTTGGAACAGGCGAACTCTCAGACCTCAGCAAGCCGGTGAAAGTGAAACAGCCGCCGGCCGACGACCCCACCGGACCGGCCGTCGAGACGGAGAAGCCGGGCATTATTCTGGGGAAGGAACTGGCGATGCGCCTCGGCGTGTTCGTGGGCGACACCGTCAACGTCGTGTCCCCGGTCGGCCCGATCAGCGCGATGGGCATGGTGCCGAAAATTCGCACCTTCGCCGTCGTCGGGCTCTTTCACTCCGGCATGTACGAGTACGATTCCTCGCTGGCCTATATCGATCTCGCCGAAGCCCAGAAATTCTTCAATATGGGGGCGACCGTGTCAGGGATCGAAGTCAAAGTCACCGATGTCTTCCGCGCCAACGACATTGCGCACAACATCGAAGGCTCGCTGGGGTTCGTGTACGGCGCCCGCGACTGGATGCAGATGAACCGCAATCTTTTTTCAGCCCTCAAGCTGGAAAAGACCATGATGTTTCTCCTGCTCGTCCTGATTACCATCGTCGCGTCGTTCAATATCGTCAGCACGCTCACGATGATCGTAACGGAAAAGCAGAAAGAGATCGCGATCCTGAAAGCCATGGGCGCCACGCGGAAGAGCATCCGGCGCATCTTTATGCTCAACGGCCTCATCATCGGATTCAGCGGCACGGCCATCGGCATTCCCCTGGGCTACGCCTTCCTCTGGCTCATCCAGACCTTCTGGACGTTTGATCCGACCGTCTATTACATCTCCAGAATTCCGGTTCACGTCCAGGCACTCGATGTCCTGCTCGTGGCCGGTTCCGCAATCCTCATCAGCTTTGCCGCTACCGTCTATCCGTCGCTCCAGGCGGCCAAGCTCGAACCGGTGGCGGCCCTGCGTTACGAATGAGCACCGCACTCACATCAAGAACCGGCGAGCGCTGACCAATGATCAAAATCACGAATCTCCACAAATCCTTCACCATGGGCTCGCAGGAACTCACCGTGCTCAAGGGGATCGACCTGGAAATTCCGAGAGGACAGATGGTCGCCGTCGTCGGCGCTTCGGGCGCCGGCAAGAGCACCATGCTCCATATCATGGGCATGCTCGACCGGCCGACGAAAGGTACGGTCTACTTCGACAATCAGGATCTCTTTCAAATGTCAGAAGCGCAGCAGGCTGAATTCCGCAACCGCCGGATCGGATTTGTCTTTCAGTTCCATCATCTGTTGCCGGAATTTACCGCGCTGGAAAATGCCTGCATGCCGGCGCTCATCCAGCGGCGTGCGCTCGAGGAAGTGGAACAGGAAGCCGTGACGCTGCTGCAGGAAGTCGGATTGGGACAGCGGCTTCACCATAAGCCGGGCGAATTGTCCGGCGGCGAACAACAGCGGGTCGCCGTCGCCAGAGCCTTGCTGCAGAAACCCGATCTTGTGCTGGCCGATGAGCCGACCGGCAATCTGGATACCCACACGGGCGAATCCCTGTTCGGACTCCTGCGGGATCTGAACCGGACCCGCAACACCACCTTCGTGATTGTTACCCACAACGACAAGCTCTCCGCCCAGTCAGACCGTATCGTTTACATGCAGGACGGGATGATCGTCTAACTCTTGACGGGGCCGGACGAGATCCCTAGACTGCCGGTCATGAGGAGGTCCTTCCAGTCATTACTTTGCGGAGTAGAACAATGAAACACCTCATTATCCGATCACTTGCGATCGCACTCCTCGGATTCATTCCGACCCAAGTCCTGGCAGTTGAATTTGCCGTTGTCGGCCCCCGCGCCGCCGGCATGGGCGGCGCCGGAGTCGCCGTGACGACGGATGCCTTGGCCACCTATTGGAATCCGGCCGGCCTGGCCATGACGCAGACTGTAGATATCCGGATTCAGGCGACGGGCCAGGGCGTCGATCGCCTGGGCGTCCGTCAGACCCTCGATGACATTAAAAATTTCACTCCCGGCAATGCGACTGCGGCGCAAGGTTTGGCTGACCGTATTAATGGTGGAACCGTTTCTGCCGCTGCGGCCGGCGGTCTCTACTTCAAAGGCCATTTTGGCGAGCATGCATTTGGATTTAATGTCTCCGATGTTGCAACTGGCGGAGCATTCGTCGATCCCAATAATCGATTTAGACAGGTCGGTGGAAACGTTCAGGGAGCCTTTCTCTTACGTGGGCTGGAGGCTCGCCAGGCTGCGTTTTCGTATGCATACGCTTTCGCGGATAAGACCTTTGCGATCGGCGTGACAGCCAAAGCCATTCAGGGAGCGGCCTATGCCGGATCGGCGACGGTCACCGGCGGACAGGATGTCACCCTCACCGACAATCTGGGCAAAGCCAAACTTTCCTCAGCCTTCAGCGTCGATGTCGGGGCGATCTACCGCCCTACTTCCTGGTTGCGATTCGGTGTGGTGGCGAAAGACCTGACTCAGCCAGAATTCGATGCGCCTGACGGCACGAAACTCAAGATGCTGCCGCAAGTGCGCGGCGGCGTCGCCGTCAACCCCTATTCATCTCTGACGATAACCGCCGATATGGACGCGACCTCGAACAAGACGTTTGTTCCAGGGATCAAGAGTCAAGTGCTGAGCGTTGGGGCGGAGCAAACGATTCTGAATGAATTCCTCTCCCTGCGTGCCGGCGCCTTCAAGAATGTCCAGGATGCGGCCTCAACCATCACCCCCACGGCAGGGATTGGCTTGCGGATCTTCGCGCTCCGGGTCGATGTCGGAGGCGGCTATGACTTCCGTGAGCGCGGTGCATTGGCATCAGGCTCTGTCTCTTTGACATTCTAATGGTATACTGAGACTTATGATGTTGCAGACTCAATCAATTCGACAGGCCCTGCTGGCCGGTGTATATGTGCTGACCCTCGCCGGTTGCGGCGGACTTCAGGAAATGTGGGAGGGGCCAGGCGCCAAGGTGTTTCGCCCTCAATCGGTGGCGGTGCTGCCACCGATGGCCAGCCAATACGACAGTGCGCGAGAGGATATTCAGGAAGTCCTCGCCGGCTCGCTCAGCAAGATGGGCCGGATCGAACGGGTCGTCCCGGCTGAGCAGGTCACGGATATCTTCCAGGGGTCCAAAGAAGCCTTCGATTCGCTGGTCTTCTATTTTTCCCGGCTTGAAATGACCGGCCAGTCCGACAAGGATTCCGCCATCAAGTTGGGCAAATCGCTGAACGTCGAGTCGTTCCTGGTCATCCGGATCAATGCCTGGGAGTATTCACGGAAGGAAGGGGACAATGTCGGCCGTGTGGGATTGAGTATGCGGCTGATCGATGCCACGACCGGCGCCACGATCTGGAAGGCCCGCCACGAGAAATCCAGCAGCTATATGTTTTTTAAGCCGAACTTGAAAGATGTGGCGGCTGAACTGACCGATGAAATGATCAAGTATATGCCGCCGGTCACAACGTCGGGCAAGCGATAACGCTGCGCACTGCTCTCCCGCGTCTCGATTCACAACCACATTGAGCTAAAACAACAGGCGGGATGACTATCCGGCTGACGCATGGGCAGCCCGATCCATCGCCGCCTTTAGCGTGCCGACGAAACGGCCGACCTGTTTCGGCATATCGGAAGATTGCTGATGTGCCGCGATCTGCTTCACGATCGCACTTCCAACAATAACCCCGTCCGCCATCGCCGATACCTGCGCCGCGTCATCCGGTGTGGACACACCGAATCCGACCGCCACCGGTGTCGTTGTCACTTTCTTGATCTTGCCGACATTCTTGCCGACTTCCGCCATGTTTTGAATCTTGGCGCCGGTTATGCCGGTGAGGGAAACGTAATAGAGAAAGCCCTGCGACTCTTTGGCAACATAGCTTCGCCGTTCTGCCGTACTGGTGGGCGCCAGGAGGAAAATCAGCCGTAACCCCGCTGCCGCCGCCGGACCTTTCAATGGCCCTGCTTCATCGGGAGGCATATCCGGGACAATCAATCCATCGACTCCCGCCTCCCCCGCCGTGCGACAAAAGGTCTCGATTCCCATGGCATGAATCGAATTGTAGTACACCATCAACACGATCGGCACCTGCGTGCGTGACCGCAACGTCTTCATCATGGCCAGGATCTTCCTGAGCGACGTGCCGCTTCGCAGGCCACGCTCGGCCGCCAGCTGGATGACCGGACCGTCCGCGATCGGATCAGAGAACGGTACCCCGAGCTCTATGATGTCGGCACCGGCCTGCTCAATCTCTAACACCAGCCGCTCGGTCTCCGCCAGACTGGGGTCTCCGGCCATGAGATAGGCGATCAAGGCTTTTTTATTTGCCTGGCGTAAGCGCTGGAACGTCGATTCAATTCGTCCGGTCATAGCGTCACTCCCCGCATCCGCGCCACCTGCTGCACATCTTTGTCTCCTCGACCGGATAGATTGGCAATGATGACGCTCGACTTTTTGAGCTTCGGCGCCAGCTTTACGACTTCAGCGATCGCATGGGAGCTTTCCAATGCCGGCACAATCCCCTCCACGGTTGCGAGCAGATCGAAGGCCGCCAGCGCTTCATCGTCCGTCGCATAGGAATATTGAATGCGCTTCAAGTCATGATAAAGGCTGTGTTCCGGCCCCACGGCCGCATAGTCCAAGCCCGCCGACACCGAATGGGTCAAATTGATCTGCCCGTCGTCGTCCTGCAGGAGATACGTCATCGTGCCCTGAAGTACACCGGGTTTCCCCCCGAAAAACCGCGCCGCATGTTTCCCGCTTTCGATGCCGGTGCCTCCCGCCTCGACCCCGATCATTTTCACTTTCTTATCGCCGAGAAACGCGTGGAACAAGCCAATGGAGTTGCTGCCGCCGCCGACGCAAGCCACCAAATAATCGGGCAGTTTGCCCTCCGCGGCAAGAATCTGCTTGCGGGCCTCCTGTCCGATGATCGCTTGAAAGTCGCGGATCATCATGGGGTATGGATGCGCGCCCAGCACCGAGCCGAGAATGTAATGCGTCGTGCGCACGTTCGTCGTCCAGTCCCGCATGGCTTCGCTGATCGCGTCTTTGAGCGTCCGGCTGCCGGCATCGACCCCCGTGACCTTCGCCCCGAGCAGGCGCATCCGGAAGACGTTCAGCGCCTGGCGGTGCATGTCCTCCGTGCCCATATAAATTTCACATTCGAGCCCGAACATTGCCGCCGCCGTGGCCGTTGCGACCCCATGTTGTCCCGCGCCGGTTTCAGCGATGATCCGGGGTTTTTTCATGCGCCTGGCCAGAAGCACCTGGCCGATAGCGTTGTTAATTTTATGTGCGCCGGTATGGCAGAGGTCTTCACGTTTCAGATAAATCCTGGCCCCGCCCAGCTTCTTGGTCAGCCGGGAGGCATGATAGAGCGACGTCGGTCGTCCGACATATTGCTTGAGGTAGTAGGCCAGCTCCTGCCTGAACACGCGATCTTTTCTGGCTGCGGCATATTCCTGCTCCAGCTCGAGCAGCGCCGGCATCAGCGTTTCCGGCACATACCGGCCGCCGTAGGGGCCGAATCGTCCATGGCTGTCGGGGACCTTCTTCATGGTGGCGATCAATCCTTTCCGATGATGGCGGAGTATAATCGGGCGCCTCAGGCCGAGACAAGCCTCGCCGCCTGAACAAAAGCCCGGACTTTGGCATGATCCTTCTGCCCGGGCCGCATCTCGACCCCGCTGCTGACATCGACGCCGTAGGGCCGCACCTGTCGAATCGCTTCCGCGACATTGTCCGGCGTAAGCCCTCCGGCAAGGAGGACACGGGAAGCGCGGGCCGCTTCGGCGGCCAGCGTCCAATCGACCGTCTGTCCGGTTCCCCCGTACGCCTGATCGGAAAAGGCATCGAGCACGAAGGCGCGGACGTTCGCGCGTCCCTGAAATTCAGCCAGAGCCAGAAACGTTCCACGGTCTTTGAGTCGCAACGCTTTCATGGAAGGACGCCCCAACCCTTCACAGTAGGCTGCGGATTCGTCGCCGTGTAACTGAGCCAGTGTGAGACCGCACTCGTCCATGATCCGGCGCACGGCTGCGGCATCCTCGTTGACGAACACGCCGACCGCCGCCACGAACGGCGGCAACCCGTCGATAATCCGTTTGACCATCGCGGCTTCGACGAACCGCGGACTTTTGCGGTACAGGATGAACCCGAGCGCATCGGCCCCCGCCTCAACGGCCACTCGGGCGTCTTCCTCGTTGGTGATTCCGCAGATTTTGATTCGCACGATTATAGATCCGGAATTATTTATGGGCACTGAATCTGGCCTCGACGATCTCCGAAACTATCTCTATACGTCCAGTGACAGAGCAAGCCCTTTTGGTCGAATTGCAATGTCATCGTGCCATTTGCATCTGGAGACCAACGTACTGGCCACTCACAAGCTTCTCCTCCCTTACTAAACGCGTGGCAACGGGTAGGAATTCCCAGGTCTTTCACTCGCTCGTCCTTGCTCGATCCAATCCAGCTATCCCAGGAACGAAATGCCTTTTCGTAAGACGACATGCATCCCAGTGTCGTAAATATTCCAATCACCAGCATGAAAGATATTGCACGCATAAGAATCCTCCTAAAAGCCAAGCACTCAGTCGGAAGTTCCTCTAAGATATCTAATTTGTTTATCGATGCTATCCGCCTTGATCAGCGATTCCCCGACCAGCATCGCATGCACGCCGGCGTCGACCAGCTTCTGCACATCTTCGCGCTTATGGATACCGCTCTCGCTGACGATCAGCTTGTCCGGCGGAATGCGTTTGGCCAGCCGGAACGTCACGCCCAGATCCGTCGTGAAGGTTTTCAAATCTCGATTGTTGATGCCGATCATGCGGGCCGTCGGAATCCACTCCAGCACCGTATCCAATTCCCGTTCATGATGGGTTTCAAACAGGGTATCCATCTTCAACTCGGTAGCCAGCGCGTGGAAGTCGATCAACTGTCGCTTTTCCAGCGCGGCCACGATCAGGAGCACCGCGTCGGCGCCGTGCGCACGGGCTTCATAGAACTGGATGTCGCCCACCATGAATTCCTTGTCCAAGGCCGGCATGGGGAGCGCCTTCTTGATCTCAGCCAGATAGCGCAGATCGCCCTGGAAGAAATCCTTGTCGGTCAATACGGACAGGGCGGAGGCTCCGTGTTCATGATACGAACGGGCAATACGAAGATAGTCGAAATTCTCGGAAAACTCTGGCCGTAACAAACCGAGACTCGGCGACGCTTTTTTTACCTCCGCAATCAGCGCCGGGCTTGTGGCCGTCCGCGTCGCATCGAGCGTCACGGCAAAGCCGAGCGGCGGCGGCGCATCCCGAATGGCGGATTTCAAATCCGCCAGATAGCCGCGGCTTTGTTTGTGCCGGAGTTCCGCCTTTTTATGTTCGAGAATCTGATCCAGAATCATGCGTCACGACACCTTGTTCGTCCATGCCACGAGCCGGTCGAGTTTTTCCGCTGCGGCGCCTGTATCGAGCACCTGACGGGCGATCCGGAGTCCGTCTTTTAACGTCTTGGCCTGCTGCCCGGCGACGATCGCGGCCGCGGCGTTCAGGCAGACAATGTCGCGTTTCGGCCCCTTCTTTCCGTGGAGAATCTCTTTCGCCACCCGTGCATTCTCCTCCGGAGTTCCGCCCGCGATTTCCTTCTTGTGCACACGCGGCAGATCAAATTCCTCGGGGGCCACAAAGTAGTTCGACACGACCCCGCCCTTGCCTTCGGAGACTTTCGTCCGGTCACAGACCGTCAGCTCGTCGAGCCCGTCCATCCCGTGCAGGACAAAGCAATGTTGGGACCCCAACTGCACCAGGACTTTGGCCATCACCTCGGTCAGCCTCGCATCGTACACACCGAGAACCTGGTGCGTGGCTCCGGCCGGATTGGCCAGGGGGCCGAGAATATTGAAGAGCGTTCGAATCCCCATTTCCTGCCGAGGGCCGGCGCAATGTTTCATGGCCCCGTGAAACAGCGGAGCGTACAGAAAACCGATACCCACTTCATTGATGCAATCCGCCACTCGTTCGGGCTGAAGATCAATCTTCACGCCCAATGCGCTGAGCACATCTGCACTCCCCGACCGGGACGAGACCGACCGGTTGCCGTGCTTTGCCACAGTGAGCCCGGCGCCGGCCGCCACAAACGCCGCCGTCGTCGAAATATTGAACGTGTGTCCGCCGTCCCCGCCTGTTCCGCAGGTATCCAGCACGATCGAACTGCCCACCTGGATGCGAATGGCGCGGGCGCGCATCGCGCGGGCGGAACCGGCGATCTCATCCACCGTTTCGCCTTTCTGGCGCAGCCCCATCAGATAGGCGGCGATCTGCGCCGGCGTAGCCGCGCCATCCATGATCTCCGCAAGCACGTCCTCCGCTTCCTTTTCAGAAAGGTCGATACGGTCGGCCAATTTCGCGATGGCGTCTTTGATCATGATGGAGACGGACAATCCGGTGAGACTAGAGTTTTAAGAAATTTCTGAGCAGGTCTTTCCCCGACTTCGTCAAAATCGATTCCGGATGGAATTGCACACCTTCGACGCCCAGCGTCCGGTGCCGCAGTCCCATAATTTCTCCTTCCGCCGTCTTGGCCGAAACTTCCAGGCAGTCCGGAAGATTCTTGGGATTCACCAGCAGGGAGTGGTACCGTGTCGCCTCGAAGGGATTCGGTAATCCGTGGAAGATCGTTTTGCCGTCATGGGAAATCATCGAGGTCTTGCCGTGCATCAGCCGCTGCGCGCGAATCACTTCCCCGCCGAACGCGACGCCCAGCGATTGATGGCCGAGACAGACGCCGAGGATCGGCATACGTCCGGCGAACTGGCGGATCGTCTCGACGGACACGCCGGCTTCTTTCGGCGTGCAGGGGCCCGGCGAAATGACAATCCGGTCGGGCCGGAGATCTTCGATCTGCTGCAGGGTAATCTTATCGTTCCGATAGACGCGGACGTCCTCGCCCAACTCCCCGAGATACTGGACCAGGTTATAGGTAAAGGAGTCGTAGTTGTCGATCATCAAGAGCATGACGCTACTCCAGCCCCTGCTCGGCCAGCTCAATGGCCTTCATCATGGCGCGGGCTTTATTGCAGGTCTCTTCGTATTCATGTTCGGGATTCGAGTCCGCGACGATACCGGCGCCGGCCTGGATGAAGGCCCGCCGTTTGGACACCACGACCGTGCGGATATTGATGCACATGTCCATGTTTCCGGAAAAGCTGAAGTAGCCCACGGCGCCGGCATAGGGGCCCCGCCTGGTCGGCTCCAGCTCTTCAATGATTTCCATCGCGCGGATCTTCGGAGCGCCCGACACCGTCCCGGCCGGGAAACAGGCCTGCAGCACATCGTAGATGGTCTTCCCCGTGGCCAGGCGACCGCTCACGTTGGACACAATATGCATGACATGCGAGTAGCGCTCGACGTTCATCAGCGATTCGACTTTGACCGAGCCGCTCTCGGCCACCCGCCCGACGTCGTTCCGACCCAGGTCCACGAGCATAATGTGCTCGGCCCGTTCCTTCTGATCGGCCAGCAGGCGCCGCTCCAGCTGCTCATCCTCCTCGGCGGTGGCGCCGCGGCGGCGCGTGCCGGCAATCGGACGAACAGAGACGAGTCCGTCTTCGCACCGCACCAGAATTTCCGGAGACGACCCCACCAATTCAACCCCTGCAATCCTCAGATAGTACATATACGGAGACGGATTGACGACGCGGAGCGCGCGGTACAGCTGGAACGGAGTCGCATGGAGCTTGGTTTCCCAGCGCTGCGAGAGCACACACTGAAAAATATCTCCCGCTTTGATGTATTCCTGCGTCTGGCTGACCATCTTTTCAAAGTCGGCCTTGCTCATATTCGAGGTGAAGGTAATCGGTGTCCGCCGGCGCTTGGACGCCGTGCGCCGTAGCGGACGGCGAAGCCGGGCGATCATCCGTTCAATCCGCGCCGTTGCCTGACGATAGGCCTGGCGGATTGCCCGCTCGGATTGCGAGGCCACGTGGGCATTGGCGACCACCTTAATCTTCTGCGCGACATTGTCGAAGATGAGCAGCGTATCGGTCAGAAGAAACGCAAACTCGGGGAGGTTCAGACTCTCTTTCCGGCGAAACGAGATGTTCTCGAACGTGCTGACCATGTCGTATCCGAGATAGCCGACGGCTCCGCCGACGAAACGGGGCAGGCCGGGCACGGTGACCGGACGATAGGTTTCCATGAACTCCCGGAGACGGTCGAGCGGCGCGCCTTTGCACGCGATACGGCGCGTCCGTTTCCCCTGCTTGATCAGCAGATCGCCGCGATCCTCCACCATGAGAATCGGCGATCCGCTGCCGAGGAACGAGTACCTCGCCCACTTTTCTCCGCCCTGCACGCTTTCCAGCAGATACGCGGACGGACCATGATCGATCTTTGCGAAGGCCGAAACCGGCGTCTCATAGTCGGCCAGAATTTCCCGGTATAACGGAATGAGGTTGCCCTCTTTTGCGTACCGGCGGAACTCGTCCAGACTGAGTGAATAGGTTGGCGTTGCCATGCCTGCGGCACTACTCCATTCCGACAATCAGTTTCTGGCCCACTTCGATAATATCGTCCGGCAGCGTATTCCACTTTTTCAACTTATCGATCGGAACGCCGTACAGTCGGCTGACTCGAAAAAGGGTTTCGCCTGGTTTGACCACATGAATAGTGTTGCCGGCTTTGGCGATCGGCTTGGTCGGCTCCGCCGGAGCGGACAGGCCGGCCATTTCTTTCGCCGAATCCTGCAAGAGCGCATCCGTCTCACGCGAAAGCAACGCCAGCTCATCGACCTTTTTGGGTTTGGGTGCTGCGGGCGGGGCCATTTTCCGCATGTCCAGCATCGCCTTCCGCTCCAGCATGGCCGACTCTTTCACCGCTTCGGTTTCTTCCTGGAGCCGTCCCATCTGCTCGCGCGCCGCCTGCACCTGGGCCGCCAGTTCCCGGTTTCTCGCCTCGAATTCAGCCAGCTCTTTTTTCGTCCGCTTGGCTTCGCTGTCGAGCTCAGCCGTCCGCTTTTCTTCCTGAGCCAGCAACCGCTGGAAATTCAAGCTCCGGGCCTTTTCCGCATTATATTTTTCCTCCAGTACCACACAGCCGCTGAGCAACATCGTGCCGCACAGCACGAGGACACCGGATCCCACCACTCTGCCAGTCTGATTCATCACTCGACGATCCTCCATCTTCATTGTCCACCCCGACGCCGGAGCCTGCTGCATGTTGAGTCGGCCGCCCCGACCCTCTCGCCATCCGCTCCCTGTCTGAACGACGGGTCACTAAGAATACGGTTCAACGCTGTGAAAGTCAAAGCGAATTGGGGCGAGGCGGGGGTTTGCTTCACTCCCGGTGCTGTGCTACCGTCCGTGCCATGAGGAAGTGCGTTCAGCACACCGGCCACCATGGATAACCGCTCACGTACCGCTGCAGCCAGGACCATCTCTGTGCAGGGCATTACACTGCACCTGGCACAACCGATCACGACCTTGCAGGAATGGATCGGCAGCCGGGAGCCCCTGCAACAACTCCTTGCCTGCTGGCTCAAAGTCGATCCGCGCGACCTCCCGCTTTCTCCCCGAATCACCGGTCCTCCAGGCATCGGAAAAACGACCCTGGCGATGTCGGGCGCGAAGGACCGCAAGCAGGATCTGTATGTCTTCCAGTGCACCGCCGATACCAGGCCTGAAGATCTCCTTATCACTCCGGTGCTGGCCGAATCGGGAGCGATCGCCTATCACGCCTCGCCGCTGGTCACCGCCGTGCTGACCGGAAGCATCTGCGTGCTGGATGAAGGCAACCGGATGAACGAAAAGAGCTGGGCCTCTCTGGCCTCCCTGCTCGATCATCGCCGCTGTGTCGAGTCGATCATCGCCGGCATTCTGATCGAAGCGCACGAGGATTTCCGTTGCTGCGTCACCATGAACGAGGATGCCTCCACCTATGAAGTTCCGGACTACATGCTTTCCCGGCTACAACCGACCCTCGGCCTGGGATTTCCCTCGCGGCAGGATGAAATGGCGATCCTCCGCTATCATCTCCCCTTTGCCAAAGAGGAGATCCTGAACATCGCCGTGGGCTTTCTGCAGGAGGCCCATCAGCTCAATCTGGAATATTCGCTTCGCGACGGCTTGCATCTCATTCAATACGCCGTCAAACGGCTCGCTCAGGACCCTTCCCATCCCGTCGCGCTCGACCGGATCTGGCAGGAAGCCCTGCTGAAAGTGCTCGGCCCCGAGTCGCTGGATCTGGAGGAACAGTCGAAGCGGAGACAACGGGCGATGGGTGACCACTCGCTCCCCAAAGGATTCGGCGATTTCTTTTTCGAGGAAGACGACCCTCTACACCCGGGACGCTGAATGTCTCGCTATACGCCGACTGACGCACGGATTCTCAGCCTGTCGCCACGCATCGATCTTCTTCCCATCCTCCATGGCAGCGGCGACATCGCGCAGGAAGTCCGTGAAACACTGATCGCCAAACAGTATGACTGCCTTGCCCTTCCCCTCCCGCCTTCGGTGGAGACCTGCGTCGAGGATGCGGTGGATCGCCTCCCCGAAATCAGCCTGATCGTTCTGCCGGAACCGGCGCAGGGGGAGAAAGCCTGCGTCAGCCTGATTCCGGTCGATCCCTGTCAGGCCGTCATCATGGGCATCCGGGTGGCAATGGGCGAGGCCATCCCGCGCGCGTACATCGACCGGGAAGTCGCCAGGTTTGACCCGGTTCGATTTATGGGACCAGATCCCTATGCAGTCAAATCCGTCTCGCTTCCGATGCTGGCAGCTGCGACACTGCCCTCCCTCGCCAGTCCCCCGACCGGCTCACAACAGGATCAGCGGATCCGATGGATGGCCTTTCGGCTCCATGAACTGGAACTGGATCACGCCTCCATTCTTTGCCTCTGCCACCTGACAGACTGGCCCTGGCTCCGCGCCGCGTATCACGCGAATGTTCCGTATGACCGTCCGGAAACGACGGTGGGACAACCGGTCCGTTGCCGCGTCAATCACGACTCCCTCTACTTCGCGTTGGGAGAACTGCCCTTTCTGACGGAACTGTATGAACGGCGCCGCGAAACACTCCACTCGGATTGGAATCTGGCTCTCGACGGCGTGAAGGAATTACTCATCGAGACGCGAACCAGGTGGATCGAGCATCACCGGTCGGAAGGCGCCTCCATCCCCGACTGGGTGACGCCACACATCCTCCAGGTGCTTCTGCAATACGTCCGGAACCTCACCCTGCTTGAACGTCGTCTCACGCCGTCGCTCTATTCACTGGTGGTCGCCGCCAAACAAACCGCCGGGGACGATTTCGCCGTGATGCTGCTCAAGACGGCCAAAAGTTACGGCTACCAGGACGAGCGCGCGCAGTCGCTATCCGATGCGGTCACTGTCGGGCTCAACGAAGTGGAATTGCCTGACGGGACCGTTGCCACCGCCGCCAACCGCCTGCAGGGGCCGCCGCTCATCTGGCGGGAGTTGTCGTTGAAACCAAAACCGGACCGGAAAACCAGCCGCCGCTGGTCCCATCTCTGGAACCCGCAACGGCAATGTTCCTGGCCTCCGGAAGATCAGCGGATTGAGAGTTTCAACACCCACGTGCGCGCGCAGGCATCCGCGCTGATCGGCGCGGATTTGGCCAGGACGGAAAAGTTCACCACATCGATGAAGGACGGACTCGATCTTCGGGAAAGTCTACGCCGGTGGCTGGGAGGAAAGCGGTCGACCGGAGCATCGTCGCGTCACGGCTTGAGCGCCCTGCCGCGCATGGATCTCTATGTGAAAGAAATCCCTCCCGCCCGGGGCAGTGTCGAAGTCGTGATCTTTCTGTTCGACACCCCCGCCGACCCGCTGACCTATTCCTGGCAGGCGACCTGGTTCGCCGAACACCAGGAAGAGTCCACGCTCTGTTTTTACGCCACACCATTCGCCGATGATATGGTCGGGCCCGGCATTGCCCAATCGCGTTACGGCGGCGCATTTTTCCTGTTTCCGCCCCGTCCTATTCCGGATATCTGGAGCGATCCCCTGCTTGCGTTTGCGACGACGCTGGAAGAGCGGTTGATCGCGGCGGCCGCCGTCCACACCAGGGAAACCCACATCGCGCTCGTGACGCCCGTTCCGCCCCGTGCCAGCTGGCGGAGGATCGCCAAACAATTCGGACGGACGCTCGTCCCAATTCCACTCTCGAGATTTTCAAGCCAGACACTCGACCGGCTCCGTCGTTTTCACGTGCTCAACGGCCATGAGATCAGAAGCTATGCCGCCAAATTTATTCGATGACCTCCCGCTTTCCCGTCGGCCTGCCGCGACCGCGCCGGTCTCGGAACAACTCGACTGGCTCCGCCGGGAGATTCGCAGGCACGATTACCTGTACTACGTCAAAGATCGTCCGGAAATTTCCGACGGCGAATACGACCGGCTCTTCAGAGAACTCAGTGACCTTGAAGCGGCGCATCCGCAACTGGTAACAAACGACTCTCCGACCCAACGGGTCGGCGCGTCACCGCTGGATGAGCTGGGCAAGGTCAAGCACGAACGGTCGATGCTCAGTCTCGACTCCATCGTTGATCCGGCCGATGTCCTGGCATTCGATCAACGGATGAAACGGGAACTGGAAAACCAGCAGATTGAATATACCGTTGAGCCTAAATTCGACGGCCTCTCCGTCGAGCTGGTGTATGAACAGGGTCGATTCGTCCGGGGGTCGACCAGAGGCGACGGTACGACCGGTGAAGACGTCACGATCAACCTGCGAACCATCCGTTCCCTTCCTCTCCATCTCCGCAGTGATGCGGCTCTGCCGGCCCATCTGGCTGTGCGCGGCGAAGTGTACATGAGGCTCGACGACTTTCATCGGTTGAACCGAACCATGACGGAGCGCGGAGAAGAGGCTTTTGCTAATCCTCGCAATGCGGCGGCCGGCTCCCTCCGGCAGCTCGATTCGACCATCACCGCGGCACGCCCCTTGGTCGTGACCTGCTATGAAGTCATGACCATGTCCGTTGAACCGCCGGATTCTCATTGGGGCGAGCTCGACGTGCTCGCCGAATGGGGGCTTCCGGTTCCCGGTCATCGGCGCCGGTGCCCCACTATTGAAGACGTTATCGGGTTTCACCGCGAGACCGAGCAGGTGCGCGACAGCCTCCCCTACGAAATCGATGGACTGGTCGTGAAAGTGAACCGCCGGGACTGGCAGGAACAACTGGGGTTCAAATCCCGCAGCCCGCGCTGGGCCATCGCCTTCAAATTCGCCCCGCGCAAGGAAGTCACGGTCATACAGGACATCGTCGTATCCGTGGGACGCACCGGCACGCTGACACCCGTCGCCTTATTACGGCCGGTTGAAGTCGGCGGCGTGACGATCAGCCGGGCGACATTGCACAATGCCGATGAGGTCGCGCGAAAAGATATCCGTGTAGGCGATACGGTCAAAGTGGAGCGGGCCGGGGACGTCATTCCTGCGATCGCGGAGCGTATCCCGGTTCCCGGCGAATCCCGATCGGAACCGTTTGCCATGCCGGGGCATTGCCCGGTTTGCGGATCGGCGGTCGGACGGGAAGGCGCCTATTACTACTGTACCGGTCAATCCGGCTGCGTGGCGCAATTGAAAGGCGCCATCGAACATTTCGCCTCCAAGCAGGCGCTCAACATCGAGGGGCTCGGGAAAAAGACCGTCGCGCAGCTTGTGGATCATAAACTGGTCGAGAGTTTGGCCGACCTCTATCGTTTGACCCGTGATCATCTGCTGCCCCTTGAGGGATTTGCAGAGAAGTCGACCGCGCTTCTGCTCGATGCCATTGAGCGGAGCAAAATCGTGTCGCTAGATCGCTTCTTGATGGGCCTTGGCATCCGCCAGGTCGGCCAGCACATCGCCAAGGTGCTGGCCAGGGAGTTCGGAACTCTAGACACCATTATGAGCGCGGATGAAGCCCGTTTTTTGGAGGTCAAAGAAATCGGTCCTGAGATTTCCTCCAGCCTGGTGTCCTATTTCAGAGAAGAGTCCAATCGTCGGGTGATCGCCCGGCTACGCGAACTCGGCATGACTATTACGGAACAGGCCCGCCCGGCCGCTCCTGAATCTCTTCCCTTTGCTGGAAAGTCATTTGTCTTCACCGGAGGACTCGACCGCTTCACTCGCGATGAAGCCAAATCTCTGGTCGAGCGATTGGGGGGAGCCGTTGCGTCGAGTGTCAGTAAGCGCACCACATTCGTGGTCGCTGGTCATGAACCAGGGTCGAAGCTCGAGCAGGCTCAGAAGCTGGGAATTGTAGTCTTGAATGAACAGGGGTTCGCGGACTTGATCGAAAAAGGGAAACCTAGCTGACAGGATTCAGCGAAGCGGTTTCCACCGGGGCGGGAGTCTTTTCTTCTTTGTAAATATTCACACTGCGGATCGATCGCGGGTCAGCCTCGTGCACCACTAACCGGCAATGGGCGATGTGGAGTTCTTCTCCGGCTTTGGGAATACGACCGAGTTCGCCCTGAATGAGCCCGCCGATGGTCAACGCCTCGTCACCCAGATCGACCTTCAAGAAATCGTTGACCTTTCGCACTTCGGTTCTGCCATGGACCAGAATCTGGTTCTTCCCGATGCGCTTGATCAGCTCTTCGGTGATATCGGTCTCATCGACGATTTCCCCGACGACTTCTTCCAGCAGATCTTCCAGTGTAACCAGTCCCATGACGCCGCCATACTCATTGACGACAATCCCCATATGACGCTTTTCCTGTTGGAACTGCTTCATCAGGTCATCCGCTGTTTTTCCAGCCGGCACGAAGAGCGCGGGATGCGCGATATCTCTGAGTCGAACATCTGAACGGCCTTTGGCCAGTTCGGTCAGGGCTTTGGTCTTGTACAGTACGCCGGTGATGTTATCCAGGGTTCCGTCATAGACCGGGATACGGGAATACTTCGAGTTATACAAGAGTTCCTGCGCTTCCTTCAGCCGCAGATTTCCATCAAGCGAAAACACATAGATACGCGGGGTCATCGCATCTTCCGCCGTAATATCTTTCAGTTGAAAGACATTCTTAATCATCTTCACTTCTTCAGACTCGAGCTCGCCAGCCTTGCCTCCTTCATCCAGCATGATCTTGAGTTCTTCCTCGGTCACCAGCGGCAAGGTCAACCCCTTCCCACCGGTCAATCTCTGGATGAGCGGCACCATCAAAAACAAGAGCGGCTTGAGCAACATCTGCACGCCGTAGACCGGATAGGCCATGTTTAGAGTCACTGGTACCGCGAACTTGGCTGCCAAGGTCTTCGGGATCACGTCGACCGACACCAGCAGGACGAAGGTCAGGACACCCACCATCACCGCAATGGCCTCCTCAAAGACGGTTTTCCCGCCATAGGCATTTAGCGTGATGAAGGTGGCATACATCGGAATGGCGGTTCCTACCAGCCGGTCCCCGACCAGAATGGTCGACAGGAGCCTTTGCGGGTCACTCCGGAGTGCCAGGGCCATAGACGCACGCTTGTTCCCGGTCTTGGCAAGGGCCCTGAGGCGGGTTTCGTTGACTGAAAAGAAGCCGATCTCGGCCGTCGAAATAACGGCAGATAACCCTATCAGCGCTAGTAGGATTAGGATATCCATGAGAGTTCTGTTTAGGGACGACTAGCCACGAAGGCTAGCCTGAATGGACGAACAGCGTAGATTCCGTGGCAGAGGGAGAACTGACCACTCCCTGTCGCAACAGATTCATGAATCGATTGAACAGACCATGTGGAAGTCATGATGACCATCGGATGATAGATCTATCACACCCTCTCATGGCGGGCAAGTTATTCAAAGAAACTGACAGGAATATCAATCAGTTCCAAAATGCGGCTCGGATAAATGCCATCCTACTCATCGGACATGAGCTACGCTTCACTACGTAGATTCTACCCATCATCCCTCACAACGAATGATTGAAGCCGATACTGAGTGTCCAGCCGTGAGGCAGCCGCCTGGGCATCGGCCTCCGTGGAAAACTGCCCTACCTGCACTCGATATCTCCGGCCTTCCCGCAGGTCCACCTGCACGACCCGACCGCCTGGATACTGAGCTCCGACCTGCTCGAACAGCCCTCGCGCATTTAACGGGTCGGCAAAGGCACCTATCTGCACACGCAACACGCCCATGCCCTCCGGTCGAGCCTGATAGCCGACCACCTGGAGTTCAATCTGATCGGTCCCGTTCCCGATCATCCCTAGCGCTTCAGCTCCGGCCAGCGAGAGATCAAGGACCCGGCCCCTGGCAAACGGACCACGATCATTGATACGAACCGTCACTTTCCGCCCGGTTGAGACCGACCGCACCACTGCAATGGAGCCCAGCGGCAGAGTCCGGTGAGCCGCCGTCAATTTATGCATATCGTACCGCTCTCCGTTGGCCGTCTTATTACCGTGAAAACCCGGGCCGTACCAGGACGCCATCCCTCGTTCCAGGAACCCGATCGGATATCCTGGGAAACGGTGAACAGGAGGAGGCTGGGATTGGCAGGAGACAAGCAGAATGCAGAAGAAGACAGTCGCGGCGAATGAGAGGAACGGAGATGCGGAAACGGGCCTGGCGCCCTTCATCACCTAGAACTCATCAAGCGATTGATCTTGAAGCAGCGTCAATGCTTTATTCGTGTTCGAAACGGTTAACACTACAATGGCGCGCTTGCCCTCCCGCGAAGGCGTGCAGTAACCGCATTTAATGTTGATACGGTTCTGGGTCAATAAATCAGCCACGTCCATCAGCGCGCCCGGTTGGTTTTTCAGACTCAAGAGCAGCGCGGTCTCTTCTGTAAACTTGATCTTCGCCGCCTTCAATGCCGCCCGTGCACCATCGAGGTCCGCCACCAGAAGCCGAAGTTTTCCGGTCCCCGTCACCTCGGGCGCGGAGAACGCTTTGATATTGACCCCGGCCTCGCCCAAAACAGAAGCCACCTGAGCAATCACACCGGGC
>OMJA01000059.1 GCA_900299245.1 Nitrospiraceae bacterium
ACCCCCGCCACGCAGAGGATTTCAACGGGCTCTGTCTCTTGGGGGGAAGACAGGAACGGCGGGGAATTGGAGGCGCCGGGCGGGTTCGAACCGCCGCATCGCAGTTTTGCAGACTGCTCCCTTACCACTTGGGTACGGCGCCTCGCGAAGGTGCGCATTATAGCGGCCCTCCATCTCGTATCTCAACAGCCGTTTTATGGGGTGGAGAGTGCCGGGGCGGACGGGAATTCGCCCTTAGATGTTAGGAAGAACGGGAATCTCTTTGCCCAACGTCGTCGATTGCGAGGGATCCGGTCCCAGCGACTCCCATCCCTCGCGGGCGGAAGAGGCAATGGCTTCACCGTTCCCCTCTGCTTCTTTTTCTTTCGCGAGAATCTCGACCTCTTCGATCAGCGTATCCATCAGCTCTTCGATAGGCACCTTGCGGACGAGCTTCCCCTTCTTGAACAAAATGCCTTTGCCCTCGCCGCCGGCCACCCCGATGTCCGCTTCTTTCCCCTCGCCGATACCGTTGACAACGCAACCGAGCACCGACACATTAAGCGGCGTCTTGATATGGCCGAGTTTCTTTTCCAGCTCGTTCGCCATCTTCACGACATCGATCTCAACGCGCCCGCAGGTCGGGCAGGCGATGACGTTGATCCCGCGATGGCGCAGCTCCAGTGATTTCAAAATCTCAAAACCGACTTTGACTTCTTCAACAGGGTCCGCCGCGAGCGACACCCGCAACGTGTCGCCGATCCCCTGGGAGAGCAGGTACCCGAGCCCCATCGCCGATTTGACGGCTCCGGTCATCGCCGTCCCGGCCTCGGTAATACCGATATGGAGGGGATGATCGGACTGCATGGCAAAGAGATAGTAGGCATCGATCGCATGATGCACATCGGAGGCTTTCAGCGACACCTTCATGTTGGTGAAGCCGACGTCTTCCAGCGCATGCACCGCATTCAGCGCGGATTCAGCCAGTGCTTCCGGAGAAGGCCATCCGTACTTGTCGAGGAGATGCCGTTCAAGCGATCCGCCGTTCACCCCGACCCGGATAGGAATGCCGTTGTCATTCACCGCCTTGATGACTTCTTCAACCTTCCACCAGGCGCCGATGTTGCCGGGATTGATGCGCACGCAATCCACGACTTCTGCGGCCTTGAGCGCGAGCCGGTGATCGAAGTGAATGTCTGCGATCAACGGCACAGTCATCGCCGCCTTGATTTTCGGCAGGGCGGCAGCCGCTTCGTCGTCCGGCACGGCCACGCGAATCACTTCGCAGCCCGCCGTCTCCAGCTGGCGGATCTGTTCAACCGTCGCCGCGACATCGCGGGTATCGGTCGAACACATGGACTGGACCGATACGGGTGCGTCCCCGCCGATTTTGAGGGAGCCGACTTTAATCTGCCTGGTTTTTCTTCTAGCGATATGCATGGTGACCGGCCGCTTAGCTCCCCTGTTCGTCCCCGTGCGGGAGATGATCCAACGACGCGCCGACGGAGAACCGGTCCTGTTTCGTGACCGGAGCCTTCCCCACCAGTTCCTTGACGCTTTGATAGATTCCCTCGGCCGTAAGCCCGTAGCGTTCCCGCAAGAAATCCTGAGGGCCCTGTTCGATATACCAATCCGGCAATCCCAGCACTTTGGTCGTGACATCGGTAATGCGGGCATCGGACAGCGCCTCAAGGACGGCGGAGCCGAATCCACCCATCTTGCAGCCCTCTTCGACCGTCACCACATACCGCACCCGTTTCGCCACATCGACGATCAACTCCTGGTCAAGCGGCTTCACAAAACGCGCATTCACCACGGCGGTTGAAACACCTTCCTTGCTCAACCGTTCCGCAGCCTGCATGGCCTGCCAGACCGACACGCCGATCGCGACGATCGCGACCTCCGATCCGTCCTTCATCAACTCGCCCTTCCCGACCGGAAGCGCCGTAGGCACCGCGTCCATCTGGACGCCAAGACTCACCCCGCGCGGGTACCGGAGCGCGATAGGCCCGTCATGCTGGATGCAGGTCTTCATCATGTGTTGCAATTCGTTTTCATCCTTCGGCGCCATCACCACCATGTTCGGAGCGTGGCGCAGATAGGCGTAGTCGAACGCTCCGTGGTGCGTCGTGCCGTCTTCGGCGACCAGCCCGCCGCGATCGAGACAAAAGACGACCGGAAGATTCTGCGTCGCCACATCGTGCACCACCTGATCGTAGGCGCGCTGCAGGAACGTCGAGTACATCGCGACGACCGGCTTGATACCCTGCGTTGCAAGACCGGCGGCAAACGTGACGGCATGCTGTTCCGCAATGCCCACGTCATACAAGCGATCGGGAAACTCTTTTTCGAATCCTGTGAGACCGGTTCCTTCACACATCGCGGCCGTGATAGCAACGATACGCTTATCCTCCCGGGCCAGTTTGACCAGGGAATCCATCGCGATTTGGGTATAAGACGGACGGACGGCTTTCTTCGCCGGCACGCCGGTTTCTCGCACGAAGGGCGGACAGGCATGGAACCAGACCGGATTTTTGATGGCCGGTTCATAGCCGAGGCCTTTCTTCGTGATCACATGCAGCAACACCGGGCCCTTCATCTTCAACACGTTTTCCAGGGTCGGGAGCAAATGTTCGAAATTATGGCCATCGATCGGACCGCAGTACTGAAAACCGAGCTCTTCAAAGAGCAGCCCGGGAAGGATCGCGCCCTTCGCCAGCTCTTCCGCCCGGCGGGCCAACTTCTGCATGTCCTCCCCGATATGGGGAATCTTTCGCAACAGCTGTCCGGTTTCCTCCCGCATCTTCCCGTAGAACTCCCCCGTGATCGTGCGGCTCAGATACGCGGAAATCGCGCCGACGTTCTTCGAGATCGACATCTGATTGTCGTTCAGGATCACCAGAAAGTCTTTGCCCAGTCCGCCGGCATGATGCAGCCCTTCGAGAGTCATTCCGGCGGTCATCGCGCCATCGCCGACCACACAGACAACTTTATTCTTCTGTTTCAGCTGCTCGCGCGCTTCGACAAGCCCGAACGCCGCCGAGACACCGGTGCCGGCATGTCCCGCATTGAATGAATCGTAGGCGCTTTCCTCTCTTTTGCAGAACCCGCTCAACCCGCCGTATTGCCGCAGCGTATGGAATTGTTCCCGCCGGCCCGTCAGCAATTTATGCGCATACGCCTGGTTGCTGGTGTCCCAGACGATTTTGTCCGTCGGCGTTTTCAGGAGATAGTGCAGCGCCACCGTCAGTTCCACGACGCCGAGATTCGAGGCCAGATGGCCGCCGACGCTCGAAACCGTGCTGATGATCTGCTCGCGGATTTCTTCGCACAACGCAGGCAGTTCACCTACCGGCACACGCTTCAAATCCGCCGGGCTTTGAATCTGTTTCAGAATCGACATAGGGTGGTCTCCTTCTATTCGCCTTCTCGCATCAATTTCTGATTGGTTTCGTATCAACGCTGGTCGGGGAAAATCATGCGCCGAGACTTGACGGATTCATACAATATATGCAGTTTCACATAGAGGTCATTTCGTGTCAAGAAGTTCGGTGCGGCGGCGACCAGCCGGCTCATGAGCCGAACCGGAACGTCACGACCGTCGACAGGGTAAAATCGGCGGCACTCCCGACGATGAAGTCGAGATTTTCGACGGCGTACACCTGCCAGAGCAGCTGCGGGCGAAGCCGATAACTGAAACCGAGCACACCTTCCGTCACGCCCTTATCGAATACATGCGTCCCAGTTCCATACAGAGGCGATGAAAAGTAGTCGAAGTGCCCCACGAGAGAGAAGTTCTCCGACCAGAGATACTCCACTGCAAAGATTCCGGACACAACCGGCTGCAGGCCGAATCCGGCGATCCGACCGGTGGGAATCACTCCGTTCAGATTCACATAGACCATCCAGTCCTTGGCAACATGCTTTTCGATGGCCAGTCCGAATCCGTAGTCCGGACTTCCGCTTCCCAGGAGGTGCGGCTCGTCTCCCGTCGGCAATTTCAACGCAGCACGGACAGACACCGCCGGCAGCCAATCAGCCTCGGTCAACACCTGGTACTTTCCCATCACGGACGCATCGCCCAACCCCACGATACCCTCACGCGCGTTGATCACGGTTCTTCCGCCCGATGTCACCTGGTAGGCATACCCGGTGCCCTGCAATGCCCTGCGATCCGGCGCCAACCCGGTCGTCGCCCGTTCAACGGCTGTGATCATGCCTTCCATGATGCCCCGATACCGGTTCACTACCGGAATCTCCACCGCCATTTCCAGCCGCTCGGTCACCCCGTACCGGAGGAAAAATCCCGACCGGATGCTTTCAAACTTCATCGCGACGGACGCCTGCGGAGTGGAATCGGAAAAGATATTGGCCGTATTGGCCAGCTCGACACGCAAATCGAGCGCACCGGGCTTTAACACCGAAGCGCGATCGCCGGGCATCCCGAGTACTAACTGGTGAAGCGGCTGGAAGTTTCTGACGGGAAACGGTCCGAATCCTTCGGCCCATCCGAGCTGAGGGCCCGCTGCGCCGGCCAGGGTCATGCTCACAAAAAGGATGGCGACTAGAATCCGGCCGCGTGACATCCGATAACTCACTTCCTAGTAGGGAAAATCCAGACCGGCGAAAATGGCGCCGCCTTCGCGGCTGAATCCATAATCGAGACGGCCCACCACATTCGGCCGAACGATGCCGCGGATGCCGAGCCCAGGCGTCATCCGGTAATCTTTAACGCTGACATCTTTGAAATTCCCGAAGACCTGCCCGGTATCGAGAAACGGGGCCAGTTCAAAATCCGCCATGACCCCGGCCAGCCTGGTGCGGGCGATATGGATCCGCTCTTCGACGCTCACGGACAACAGATGTTTGTCGATATACCGGTCGACACCGAATCCGCGCAGGTTGTTCTGGCCGCCCAATGAGCTCTGCTCGAAAAACGGCACCTGCGTGCCGAGCGTCGCCTGCAAATCAGCCCGCACCACGAGAATGGCCCGTTTCGACTCGCTGGGGAAGAGTTTCTTCACCTCGACTTCATAGCGCGAATAAACCGGATGCTCATTGTTCCGGAGATTCTGGTTCAGCTCCGCATACGCCGTGATCGCCATGCCGTCCGTGGGCGTCACCAGGTTATTGCGCGTGTCGTAGTGGAAGCTGACGCGATGCCCGACAATCGTCGTCTGCCCGGTGACCCCGTCCACATCCCCGAACCGCTCGCCGGTAAACGGCAGATTGGTCGCGCCGCGCTGGAGCTGGACGTCACGCACGCGCTGAGCCAGAGCAATCTGCGTCACCTCGTTCGCATACACGCCGAAGCGCCAGTTCGCCCGTATTTCCCGGGCCGTGTAATTAGTTTCGTTGCCTTCCAGGGAATCCTGCCCCAAACCGAAGAATCTGGAGGTGGCATTTTTGAAAAACGATCCGCCGAACTGGAGAAAATACCGCCCGTTGCTGAACGCGGGATCGATATAGTTGAACACAAGCTTGCGCTCGATCTTTTCCGTAAACGACCCGATAAATTGAATTTGCCGCCCGCCCGGTTCGTACTGAAAGAAATTGAACGCGCCTCTCGTGCCGACGATCGAATTCCGAATCACCATCGGCGCCATCAGATACTTCAGCTCTCCGTCGGGATCTGTCACAAGAATCGGCATGATCAGGCCGACATCATTGCCGTCGTTGCGCGTCGTCGAAACCGACGGGACGGGGATGACCTGAGTATCGGCCAGGACACGATCAAGGCATGGCCCGCCCGTCCCTGCCCACAGGCACACCATGAAAACAGTCAGTCGACGCAGGGAGGACATGAACACTCAGCCTGGATGGTCTAGGGAGATTTGAGCTTATCGGACTTCTTCCGGAGCTGATCGACGAGATCAGGGTAGGAGGACGAGCGGAGGATCTTCGTAAATTGCCCGCGGTAATTATTGACCAGACTCACTCCGTCGACCACCACGTCGTAGACACGCCAGTCGGTGCCGTGATTGATGAGCCGGTAGTCGAGCGGAATTTCCGTTTTTCCCGAAAGGATCTTGGTTCGCACCTCGGCATAATCTTTTTCAGTTCGTTCATTCAAATACTGGACGCCTTCGCCGGAATAGGACTCCACTTTTTCCGCATAGGAATTGGTTAACAGCGTTTGAAACAACGACACGAATTCCTGCTTTTCCTTGTCCGAAAGCTGATTCCACGGAGCTCCGAGCGCGCGGCGCGACATCTCCTGGTAATCGAACCGCTCGGCCACCACCTTTTCCAGCAAGGATCGACGTTCTTCGGCTTTGGCCGCCTGCTTCAGCTCCTTATCGCGAATGATCCGGAGCACTTCGTCGATCGTGCCTTTCATCGAATCGGTCGGAGGACCGGCGAACGCCTGCGGAAATCCGATACCGAACGACAAGCAGGCCCCCATGATACCGACGACGGCCAGCCGGCCGATCCGCGCCGGCAGCGATTTACCTTGCAGCGATATCGTGTTCGTCACCATGCAAGACTCCTGTGTCTTCACACCGCGCGATGTATTCCCCGGGGGGAGATCGACGGATCAGTTGACTTTACCATGAACGTATTGGCTCACCAACTCTTCAAGGTCCAAGCCGGATTCGGTATCGCGGATGGTGTCGCCGGGCTTCAGCGGATCGCCGCCGCCGCCGGGCGACAGCGCCAGAAATTTTTCTCCGATGATCCCTCTCGTCTTGATCGAGGCAATCGTATCCGTATAGAGCTTCACCCCGTTGCCCACGGCGAGCGTGACGATCGCGCGATCCTCTTTGAGAGCAATACCCCGCACACGCCCTACCTCCACACCGGCAATCTCGATGGCGGCTCCGGACTTGAGACCGGTCGCAGTATTGAACAACGCGGTCACTTCGTACAGGTCGCCGCCGATCACCTCAAGCTTCCCCAGCTTGATGGAGAGATACCCCAGACACAGGATCCCGACCAGGACGAACACACCGACCAGCAGTTCAAGCTTGGTATTTTCCATCGTCATACTCCCGTTACGAACCCGCAGCCGCGCCGGACAGCACGACCGGCCCGCCGACTGAAATAAACTCCTGGATCTCCGGATCTGCCGTTCGGATAAATTCCGCAGGCGGAGCCATCACCGCGATTCGTCCCTGTTTCAAAATGGCAACATAGTCCGACAGGCCGAAGATCTCCGGAATTTCATGGCTGACCATGACCGCCGTAAATCCGAAGGTCCGTTGCGTCTTCGTGATCAACTCATGAATGGATTTTGCCATCAACGGATCTAGTCCCGTGGTCGGCTCGTCGAACAGAACGATTTCGGGCCGCATCACCAGGGCGCGGGCCAGACCGGCGCGCTTGCGCATCCCGCCGCTGAGCTCCGCCGGAAACTTATGGCCCATACCGGCTAGTCCGACCTGTTCGAGCATCTCGTTCACTCTCGCCGCCACCTCCGGCCCCTTCATTCGCAGCTTCTCTTTCAGCGGGAACGCGACGTTCTCGAACACGGACATTGAATCGAACAGCGCCGCCCCCTGAAACAACATCGCAAACCGCTTCCGCACTTCATTCAGCGGCTGCCCGCGCAGGCGGGAAATATCGACGTCACCGACCCAGACCTGCCCCTCGTCCGGCTGAAGCAGCCCGATCATGTGCTTCAACAGCACACTCTTGCCTTCCCCGCTGCGCCCGATGATGGTCGTTAGTTTCCCGGCCGGAATCGTCAGGTCCACCCCGCGCAGCACCGGCTGAGTCCCCAGCGTTTTTTTCACCCCGACAAGCTTGAGCATGCTTACACTTACAGCAAGACCGACGTCAGAAAGTAATCCCACACCAGAATCACCACGGAAGAGAGCACCACCGCCTCCGTCGTGGCCGAGCCCAGGCCTTCGGCGCTCATGCGCGTATAGAACCCCTTGTAGCAGCAGATCCAGCTGATGATCAGTCCGAAGCTGATCGACTTAAGAATGCCGCCGTAGATATCCTTCCACTCCACGGCCGACTCGATCGACGTCCAGTAGGATCCGGCATTGACGCCGAGCAGGTCCACCCCGACCAGATAACCGCCGTAGATCCCGACGATATCAAAAAGCGCCACCAGTAACGGCACCCCGATCAAGCCCCCCACCACTTTCGGCGCAATGAGATACTGGAGCGGATTGATGGCCATGGTGTCGAGCGCGTCGATTTGTTCCGTGATCCGCATGATGCCGATTTCCGCGGTCATCGCCGAACCGGCCCGCGCCGTCACCATCAGCGCCGCCAGGACCGGCCCCAGTTCGCGAATCATACTCAACGCGACCGCCGACCCGAGCAACCCTTCGGAGCCGAACTTCCGCAAGGTGTAATAACCCTGAAGCGCGAGCACCATGCCGGTGAAACCGGCCGTCAGCACGACGACGAATGTGGATTTATAGCCGATGAAATGGAGCTGTTTCACGAACTGAATGAACCGGAACGGCGGACGCACGAGCCACCCGAACGACGACAAGAGGAAAATGAGCATCCGGCCCATTTCCCGGACATACGTCAGCGCCACCCGCCCGATCGATGCGAGCATTGTCATGATGTCATCGCCATGGGTGAATCCGGCCTGACTCCGAAGCGGGTCTCGGCTGCGGCCCGCAGACACGTTGTGAGCGACTCCGCGGCCACTGCGCTTTGCCGGCGCAACCGGGCGAGTCCCAGCAGGCTTGAAGGGTGGGCAATCAGCGCGCACAGGCCCTTCAGCCATCCAGTGGGCCTGAGAAAGAGATTGAAGTCAAGGGGCAGTTCTTCCATCAGGAGATCCGACACTGAGCGCACGATCAAGAACGGAATGCCGGCGGCCTTGGATTCGCCGGCCAGCGCGGCGCTCTCCATATCCAATCCCGTTGCATGCGTGCGCTGCGCCAACGCGGCCTTGTCCGCAGCCCGCCACACGATACGATCCAAGGAGATAAAGTCGCTGCCGGCCGCATACTTCGCGGCATGCATGCCGAGCGCGGCACGCCAGCGTTCCCGCTCCGGCCCCTCGACTTCCATATAGTCGAGCACCTCCGTCGCCCCGGCAGGAACCGCCGCAACTCTGGTTCCAATCAAAATATCGCCGACATTCGCCTGCCGCAGCGCGCAGGCGTAGCCGCTTGAAATCGCCAGTGAGAATGCGTCCTGCGCGAAGACCGCCCTTGCGGTCTCACGCGCCTTCTGCGGCCCCACCCCCGTCTGAATCACCCAGCACTCTCCGGCGCCTGTCCGGACACGATACCGTGAATGCCCCTGCACCGTATCGCTCTCCCCGCCGGGGAATGCGGCCCGCACGGCGAAGGACTCCCAGATCGTAGCCACGAAAATTGCGATGCGGGCGGGGGATGAAGACACGGAGGAGGTGGGCGGCAGCGTCGTCACAACGGGCGCGTCCGTCAATGATCAAACCGATAGCATCCGGTTGACTCGACATGATCCCGCAACTCTTCCGCCCGCATGCGACCCCGTGTCCTGAGATTGCGATACATCGCGAGCGCCCAGAGCGGGAAGTATTGGCAATACCAGTGGTAGCGCAGATAGAACACCCGCGGGAACCCCGTGCCGGTATGCATGACCTCTTCCCAGGAACCATCTTTCAACTGATGCCGGAGGAGAAACTGCACCCCGCGCGCAATGCTCAACGAATCCGTCATGCCCGCGGACATCAACGCCATCAGCGCCCAGGCGGTTTGCGACGGTGTGCTCTGGCCTTTCCCGCTGTGCGCTTCCTCCGCGTATGAAAGACAGGCCTCGCCCCAGCCGCCATCGGGATTCTGTTTGGATTCAAGCCAGGAGACCGCCCGGCGGATGTAGGGGGAGGACACATCCTCTCCGATCGCCCGGAGGCCTGCGAGCACCGACCAGGTGCCGTAGATATAGTTCACGCCCCAGCGACCGTACCAGCTGCCGTCCGCCTCCTGCTGTCGCTTGAGAAACGCCAGCGCCGGCTGCGCCGCCGGATGCGTGCGGTCATAGCCCAACGCACCCAGCATTTCCAAGCAGCGCCCGGCCAGATCTGCCGTACTCGGATCAAGCAGGGCTTTATGGTCCGCGAACGGAATATAATTGAACACGACCCGGTTGTTATCCTTATCGTACGCGCCCCAGCCGCCGTCCGAACTCTGCATGGCCAAAACCCATTGCATGCCGCGGCGAATGGATTCGCGCAAATCGGCCGGTTCGGGCATTTTGAGTTTTGACAGCGCCATCAGCACCACGGCGGAATCGTCCACGTCGGGGTACAACTCATTTTCGAACTGGAAGTACCACCCGCCCGGCTCCGCCTGCGGAGACGACACCGTCCAATCGCCGACCGTTTTCGTCTGCCGGGAGAGAAGATACGCGCCGGCTTTGACCAGCGCCGGATGATCCTGCGGCATGCCGGCTTCGATCAACGCGTTCATCAGCAAGGCCGTGTCCCAGATCGGAGAATGACAGGGTTGCAGATGCAGCGTCGGCAGCCGTTGGCCGTCTATCGTCACGAACTCATGCACTTCCAGATCTTCGATTTCCCGGAGCGCTTTCTGAACCAGCGGATCGTCCATCTCGTAGCCCAGGCACCGGAGCGCCAGGACGGAATTGGCCATCGCCGGATAAATCGCGCCCAGACCGCCGCTGCCTTTCAAATGTTCCAGCATCCAGGTCGCCGCTTTGTGCATCGCTTTCTCACGCAGCCACAACAGCGGCATCCGGTCATACAGCTTCAGCACCGCATCGAGCATGACGAAGAAATTATGCGGGGTGAACCAGGCCTGATCCTTGTTGAACGGCGGATATTTCCAGTACGGGACCTTCCCTCGCGGCTCGAGATACAGTTCTTCGATCCCCTGCTCGCGGGGAATCCGGCACACCGGCTGATGCTCAAAGACGATCAACAGCGGAATCAGCACGGCTCTCGACCAGTAGGAAATCGCGTAGATGCTGAAATAGAACCGCTTCGGCAACAGCATGAGCTCGACCGGCATGTGAGGCACGCCTTCCCAGTCGTACTGGTCGAACAGCGCCAGTGCGATCTTCGTAAAGACGTTCGCCTGCACCACTCCGCCCATCGCCATGATGCGCTCACGCGCACGCACCAAACAGGGATCGGACGCAGGGATCCCGCTCAACTTCAGCGCGAAGTAGGCCTTCACCGACGCGCTGATTTCCGCCGGCCCGCCATAGTAAATCGGCCAGCCGCCGTCCGGCAGCTGCATCGTTTTCAAATACCGGACCGCTTTATCTTCCTTGATCGGATCGACACAATCGAGAAACCGCCGCAGCATCAGATACTCGGAGGTCAGCGTCGTGTCGGCCTCGAGTTCCGCCACCCAATACCCCTCGGTGGGATGCTGCTTCGACAAGAACCAGCTTTGGCTGCGGCGAATCGCATCATCGATGGCATCGGGCTGGCTCACGGTATGCCCCGACGGCCGGCGGGCGCTATCTGCTGCCGTCAACGGGCCGACTTTATCCGAGATCAGCCGGAGCGGGGGCGTTTGCGCATACTCGATGGCCGGATTGAATTTCCCGGGAATCGTCGCAAGCAAACTGCTGGAGAGCCGGTCAAACAAAGCGCGAATGAGTTTCATGGATTCCTAGTGAGTGCACGCAGATGGAAAAAAGAGACGCGCTCGTGTGCCGCCAGCCGTAAAAATGCCGACGCCCCGACACGCAAGAGCAGCCTATCGGTGGGGGATATAACAGACACCCCTACCTGAGTCAAGCAGCGAGGACGGAAAGTTCTCAGCGATATTCAACTGTTGCAGCGCTCCTCATGCGGGCTGCAAATCCCCCAGCCGCACCGAGACCAGCTTGGATACACCCGGCTGTTCCATCGTCACACCGAACAAAGAATCGGCGATCGCCATCGTGCGCTTGTTATGGGTAATGACGAGGAACTGCGCATTCTTCGACATCTCCCGGAGCACGCTGGTAAAGCGCCCGATATTTTCTTCGTCGAGCGGAGCATCGATTTCGTCGAGAAGACAGAACGGGGTCGGCCGAATC
>OMJA01000060.1 GCA_900299245.1 Nitrospiraceae bacterium
CGCGGCGGCATGGTTTTCGTCAGCGCGATGACCCGCCCGCCTTCGACCACGACCATACATTCTTCACCGGTCTGCTTCACCGACTCGTCCATCAGCAAGGCATTCTCATAGGGCGAGTTCACCAGGCGCTGCAATATTTCCCGATGGAACAGCACGTCCGCATCCATAACGATCGTGTCGTCGGTAAACGCGGTCCTGGCGATCCATAACGACGAAATGCTGCCCCGGTGAAACTGCTCGTTGACCAGAAAATTGACCCGCACGCCGCAGGCATCGGATTCGACGGCGGCGCGGATCATCTCCTGCTTGTAGCCCACGACGATGTCGGCCTGGCGGATCCCGACGCTCGCGAACAGCGTCAAATACCGGTGCAGCAGCGTCTGGCCTCCGATCTTGATGAGGCACTTCGGGTGATGCTGCGTGACGGGCCAGAGCCGCTTGCCGACTCCCGCGGCCAGAATAATCGCCTTCATACCGGCTTACAGGCCTGTTCAAAGGCGTCGAGAAACCCGGTCAGCTGTGTCTCGGTCAAGGCGCCCATATTGGCCACGCGGAAAATCTTGTGTTCCAGTTGTCCCTGCCCCGCATAGATGACGTAGCCCTGCGCCTTGAGGCGATCATGCAGCTGATCGTAGGTCACGCCGTCCGGAAGGGAATAGGCGGTAATGGTGTTCGACTGGCGCTCGGACGTCAGCATCGGCTTGACTCCCAGCTTCGCCATACGCGCGCGAATCAACGCCGCCGCCTTCTTATACCGTTGAATCCGGTTGGACACACCCTCTTCCAGCAGTTCACTGAGAGCTTCGTCGAAGCCATAAAAGACTTGGACGGCCGGAGTGAACGGAATCGTGCCGCGGCCCTGATCGTCCACATAATGCGTGAGGTGGAGATACCACGACCGTTTGGGGTACTGGCGCATCCGCTCCAAAAACCCCTTGCGCACCAGTACGAACGACACGCCGGGAAATCCCTGAATGCATTTGCCGGCCGTTCCCGCCACCATATAAATATGCGATCCGGCGACATCGATCGTCTCTCCGCCCAGCCCGCTGACGGAATCGAGGATGAAGACCCGGTTCTGACTATCCACGACATCGGCGATCTCTTTCACGGGATTGATCAAGCCGGTCGTCGTCTCGTGATGTACCATCGCCACAGCATGCACTTCGGGATGCTGGCGCAACGCCAGCCGCAGACGCTCAGGGTCCGGCCTGGCGGTCCAATCGTACTTGAGTTCGGACACGCCCAACCGGTGGAGCCCGACCATCTGGGACAAACGCTCGCCGTAGACGCCGTTATTCAGCACCAGCACCCGCTTGCCGTGGGGGATCGCTGACATCAGGGCGGATTCAACCGCCGCGGTGCCGGAGCCGGTGATGAGCACCGCGGCATAGTCGGCTTCCGCGCCCGGCACAAAAGCCTTCAGCAGTTTGTCTTGAATCCGGAGCAGCAGCTCGGTGAATTCCGATTCACGATGGCAGATATCCGGCCGCAGCAACGCCTGTCGCACACGCTCGGACACATTGACGGGGCCTGGATTCAATAAAATCACGTCTTTCCTACCCTTTCCTCTCGCGCGCGCTCACTCAATCGCTTTCATAAACCGCTTCGTGATGTCCGGTGGATCGAGCAGGACCCGCCCGGCATCTTCGGCAAACTCGTTGACCTTGATCAGCAACATGCTCGGCCCGTCTTTTTTCAGCATATCTTTGAACTCGTAGACGAGATCCTCGCGGTCGAGCACGCGCTCCACGTTCACATAGCCGGCTGCTTTGGCGACCTTCTCCAGCGGCACGACGTTCGAAATCGTCGGCTGATTGCCGGTGGTGCCGTACACTTCGTTGTCGAACACCACATGAATGAAATTCTTCGGTTTCAAGGCGCCGACCGTCGCAAGCGTCCCCATCCCCATCAGCACATTGCCGTCGCCGTCGAAGGTGACGACCTGCTTGTTCGGCTTTGCCAACGCGACGCCCAAGGCGATCGCCGGAGCATTCCCCATGGAGCCGATCATATAAAAGTGCGTGGGCCGGTCCGCGATCTTGTGCGCTTCGCGCGACGGGAACCCGTTGCAGATGATCACGGGCTGACCGGTCAACAATTCCAGGAGGGCGGCCAGCGCCTGCGCCCGGCTGATCAGGGTTCCTTCTTCAGGTCTCATGGATGCAGCCCTTTCACGACGCCTTTGGTAATGACCAGCGCGACGGGAATCCGTTGCTTCATAAAGGTCTCGGCCACCCATCTGAAATCTTCGACGGCGGTCTTCTCCGTCAGCGTCCGGTGCGGAATCTTCATCGTATCGAGAAATTGCGGCATGACTTCGCCCATCACCAGATGCTCCGGCGCATCCTTGCCGCCCTGGCCCCGCCAGGACACAATCAGAATGCAGGGCTGCCGATAGATCTGGTTCAGGGAAATGAGCGTATTGAGGGAGGTACCGAGCCCGGAATTCTGCATGAGCACGGCGGGAATTTTCCCGGCCATGTAGGCGCCGGCCGCCATCCCCACTGCTTCGTCCTCCCGCACGGCCGGTGTATAGATCCGCCGGACCATCAGTTCGGCAATAATGCCGCCCAGGATCGAGTCCGGGACTCCGGTGAAGAAGTCCACCCCGATATCCTGTAAGGCCTGAACAAATGCATCGCTTTCAATCATCGCGCTCCCGATCGTTTCCCGACGCCGATATGCCGAACCGGTCCGCGCGCGGCCCGGTTCGAAAAGCCGGCGCATTATAAGACAGGGCTGCACGCATTCTCAACAAAACATCCCGTTGCGCCGGTCCCGGCAGCATGGTAGCGTGCAACAATGGATCGCTTTTCGGATACCGCGCGACGCCATGACTAACCGGCTGCTTCGTCATCTCGTCTTCGGACTCGTCTGCGTTTCGGGCGCGCTGTCTGCGCTGCCGGCTTATGCCGTCCCGATGATCAATGACCCGAAAGGGTTTCAGAACATCGAATGGGGCGCCGCGCTGGCCGGACGTCCCGATGTCGTCCCGTCGAGAACCGGCCCCCATATCACCGAATATCGCTCCACGACCGGGCCCGCGACTTTCGCCGGCGCCGAGATGACCAGCATTCTCCTCCTGTCGGTCGACGATCAGTTCGCCCGCGTGACCATCCGCTATCAGGGCGAGCAGACCCATGCCCAGGTCATGCGATTCCTCGAAACACAATTCGGACCGCTGGAACGCATCCCCGGACAGATGGCACGGGGACTGAATCAGCAATATAATTGGCGGGGATCCGAAACCGAAATCAATGTGACCTATCAGGCGAACACCGAACGCGGATTCATCTTTATCGACAGCCGCACCCTGGCGCCGCGATTCAACGATCACATTACGGACTCGGCCGAATAAGGAAATCTGAGACCCATGAGCCGCTTTCCACTCCGCCTGACCGCCATGTTCGCCGGGCTTCTGCTTCAGACGGCGCTGGCGCTCGCCGTGCCGATCCTCAACGACCCGAACGGATTCGAAGGGCTGCCCTGGGAATCGGCGCTGACGGAAGGCGACCAGTACCGCAAAGTCGAAGAAGCCGGACGGCTGTTGTCGTATGAGTTGAAGGCCGGACAACCGGCGCTCGGCACGATTCCGGTCGAAGTCCTGCGCTTCACCACATTCGACGGGAAATTCGGCCGCGTGCTCGTCCGCTATCAGGGCAAAGACACGCACGAACAGATCCTGGCCTATCTGCAAGAGAAGTATGGCCCGCTCGATCGCACCCCGGGACAGATTTCGGTCGGCCCGATCCGCGTCTACGCCTGGCACGGATTCGACACGGAAATCACGCTCCGGTACGAGTCGCGTATCGAACGGGGCGTTATTTTTTTCGAAAGCCGTATCCTGCGCGAAAAACTTTCCGAAGGAAACTCCGGCACGGTCTTTTAGCTGTACCGGTCGCAAGCCGGGGCAGGGATTCACCTATACCTGGCAATTCTCCCTGCTCTTCAACATACTGATTCTTCTGTACGCATACGACTCCCGGCACCGGCATCATGCCCCTTCTTCGAGGGGGATCGATCCCTCCCTAATAGGGGATGGGTTCCATGAGGGGCCTGCAGTAAAGTAGCGCCACGTTCCGACCGATTACACATGCATACGGGTTTCTGGAGGTGCTCATGAAACGGCCGATGTCCACTTCAGTCAAAACCTTACAACCAGCTTATTCCAGCCTGGACAAGCGCTACTCCGAGCGGGTGGCGGTCACCTGTCAGGTGTGCTATACGGGAGAAGTCCCGACGCAACCGCACAAAGGCGAAGGGGTGACAAAAGACATCTCGCTCTCCGGCTGCAAACTGATCAGCGAGCGTCCGGTCACCCGCGGCACCTTGCTATCGTTGACCATCGCGCTCCCCGATGGAGAAGGCCCGTTGAAACTCACCTCGGCTCACGTCGTCTGGGTATCCGGCTGCCATTTTTCTGTCCGCTTTATGCATCTCAGTCCAGCCGACCGCAAACGCATTCAGTCCTTCTTATGGAAAAATATCACGCACGAGACCGTTCAGAACCAACGGGCTCGATTCCGGCTGGTCTAGCAGGAGTAGGGGGCAGGCTGAATCTTTGCATTCCGGCTTGACCCCGCCAGCCCTGTCCAAGTCGACTCGGCCTCCTCACTCGAATTCCCGTATCCAAACTCACGCACCTTCCACGCCGGCACTCCGTGAACCGGTCTTGCCCGGATTCCACGGCTGAATCCGATTCGTCTCTTTCTGAACGAACGCCTGACCTTCACATATCGTACCGTCATCCCCCCTTCAGCGGGGTGGCCGTATCCCCCGCCTAGGGGGCTGTCAAACCGCTTATTCTCCAGTAGATTCAAAACCATCAGACAACGCACTCGACGCGAGGCGATCTTCCGCACCAGCAGGAACGCCTAACAGGAGTACACACCATGTCTTCAGCCACCGCACAGCCGCACCGTCAATCAGGAACCAGTCAGCGGCAAACCTATCGCATCATGGTGACCAGGCGCCTGCAATATGCGAAACGCCACAGTACCAGCCGGACCGGAAAGGCTCTCCTGCTGGATCTCTCCGATGCCGGCTGCAGTCTCCAAAGCAAACAGGGCTTCACCATAGGGGAGAAACTGGCTCTGATCCTCGAACTTCCTCAGACCGTGTTGATTACGGAAGCGCAGGTCGTCTGGATCGACGGACAGCGCTGCGGGCTGAGTTTTGCCCGCGTGAGTCCGCTCGAGCGCTCACGCCTGCGGCGATTTCTCTGGAAACATCTCCCCGATGCCTCCATGAGCGATCTCCTCCCGCTCTTCGCCGTCGTCGACGAACCGCACCACTCACAGCCGCGCATCCCCATGCTGCGGTAACACGTTCCGTTCCGATTCGGCCGCTTTGCTTGTCTTCCCCGGAATACCCGTGCTATTTTCTGGTGAGTAAGTGATTACTTACCAGAATATGATGCGGACGCCTCGACCATCCAGACAATCCAGTCAGGAACGGCAAGCCGGCCTGATTCAGGCAGCCACTACCCTGTTCGCCAAAAAAGGCTTCAACGGCACCACCACGAAAGAGATCGCCAGAGCCGCCGGCATCAGCGAAGCCCTGGTCTTCAAACACTTCCCGACCAAACGCGCGCTCTACGCCGCGATCCTCGCGGAAAAAGTCACGGTCAGCGAACTCCTGAGCGCAATCGAGGAATCCGCAAAAAAGCGGGACGACCGGCGTGTCTTTACCCTGATCGCGAGCTATCGGATCCGCCCCGGCGTCGACCCCACTCTGCTGCGACTCCTGCTGTTCAGCGCGTTGGAGGGCCACGAACTGTCCGACATGTTTTTCGGTAAACACCACAAAGTGTTTTACGACCATCTGGCGGCCTACATCCAAACCCGGATTGAGGACGGCGCGTTCCGCCGTATCGATCCGCTCCTGGCCGCCCGGGCCTTCATCGGCATGGTCGTGCACCATCGCCTCCTGCACGAAATCTTCGGCGTCCCGATCGATCGTCCGTACGAGGACACCGTCTCCACCTATGTCGATGTGTTTCTGAACGGTCTCGTGGCAACGCCTCCACCCGGCCGCACCAGGAAAGTAAGAGCCCGGATATGAAGTCGCTCAAGCAGCATCCCTTCGTCATTCTCGGTGTCATCATTTTCTTCTCGGTCACCGCGCTGGTGGTCTTTCGCTTGAGCAGCGGCGCCAAAACCGACAGCAAGAAGACGCGTGTCATTACAGTGGGAACGACGACGCCCTTGAAACAGGATCTTCCCATCCGCCTGGCCTACACCGCCGACATCATCCCCAACCAGGTGGTGAATCTCTTCTCGCGCGTCGATGGCTACATCGCCAAAATTCACGTGGACAAGGGGGATCACGTCAAAGCCAATCAATTGCTGGTGGAGATCGACCACACGGACTACCAGCATGCCGTCAATCAGGCCAAGGCCAATCTCGCGGCGGCCAAAGCCAAGGTCACCCAGCAACAAGCGGCCGTCCGCAATGCGACCCTGACACTCGACCGGATGCAGGCCCTCATTAAAGACCAGTTCGTCTCACAGCAGGATTTGGACAATGCGCAGGTAAGCTTCGACGGCGCTGCCGCCGCGCTGGAATCTCTCCAGGCCCAGGTCAAGCAGATGGAGGTCGCGCTCGCCCAGGCGGAGACCAACCTCGCCTATTCCTACATCCGCGCGCCTTTCGCCGGCTATGTCGCAGAACGCAACCTCGATCCCGGCGCCTATGTCACCAACGCCACGGCCAGCACGTCGACCAGTTCACGCGGCATCATGAGTCTGCACGAAATCGACACCGTGCGGATCTTGATCGAAGTCGTCGAGAAAGATATTCCGCTGGTCCATATCGGACAGAAAGCGGAAGTCCGCGCCGAAGCCTATCCCGACCGGGTGTTCGACGGAACCGTCACGCGCATCGTCCAGGCGCTCAACCGCGCCACGCGCACCATGACCGTTGAGATCGATCTGCCGAATAAAGACCGGGCGTTGAAAGGCGGCATGTTCGCGCGCGTCGAAGCCCTGGTGGGGGTCCACCAACAGGCCGTGCAAATCCCGATTGACGCCGTGAGCCGGCTGGAAGACGTGCAGTACGTCTACATCGTACGGGACGGCAAAGCCCGGCGCGTCAATGTCGAGATCGGCGCCCGCGAGGAAAATCGCGTGGAAATTACGAAAGGCCTGACCGGCGGCGAGCAGGTCATCGTGTCAGGCAAAGACCTCGTGCACGACGGCACCCCCGTGCAGACACAATCGCTCGCGCCCGATGCGCCGGCGGAACCTTCCGCGCCAACCCCGGCGTCACCGGTTCCCGCCAAAGGATAGATCCGTACTATGTGGCTGACGCTCCTGGCACTCAGGAATCGCATCGGTATCCTGATGCTCTCGCTCGCCATGGTGGTGCTGGGCGTCACCTCGCTGGAGCGGCTGCCCGTCGATCTCTTTCCCAATATCCAGGTGCCGGTCGCGTTCGTCGGTGTCATCTATAAAGGGGCGCCGCCGCTCGACATCGAACAGAGCGTCGTCTACCCCATCGAAAAAGCGGTGAGTTCCGCCTCCAACGTGGAGCACGTCGAATCTTTTTCGAAGCAGGGCATCGGCGCGGTCCAGATCTGGTTCAACTGGGGCGCCGATATCAACGTCGGCCAGATGGAGGTGATGCAGCGGGTTACCCAGATTCTGAACAGTCTGCCGCCGGGCATTCTGCAACCCTTCATCGTCAAATTTGATATCTCCAACATTCCGGTCTCGTTCGTCACCGTCTCCAGTGACGACCTCGACGAACGGGCGCTCTACGATCTGGCGTACAACACCATCGCGCCGCAGATCGAGCAGATCGCCAACGTCGCCGCCGCCACGGTGGAAGGCGGCAAGATCCGCCAGATCAACATCAATCTGGACCCGGCCCTGCTCAACGCGCGCGGGCTCTCGATCCTCGACGTCGTGAAATCCGTCAAAGCGGCCAATCTGATCCTGCCGTCGGGCGACTTGAAAGCCGGAAACCTCGACTACAACGTCTTCACGAACAATCAGTTCAAGACCGTCGATCCGATCCAGGACGTCATCGTCAAAGTGAACCAGCAGGGCAACCCGGTCCGCGTCCGCGACGTCGGAACCGTGACCGATTCCTCCGACATCCAGACCAATATCGTCCGTACCGACGGCACCAGAGCCGTGTATCTCCGCGTCAACAAACAGCCCATCGCGAACACCGTCGAAGTCGTGGATGCCCTGCGCGCGGCGCTGCCCAAGATGATCGGCATTCCGCCGAGCGTGAAACTCGGCATCTCCTTCGATCAATCGGTCTACATCCGGCAATCCATTCAGAATCTGATCGAACAGGCCCTGCACGGGTCGCTGCTCGCCGCCGCCGTCATTCTGTTATTTCTTCGCAATTTAACTAGCACCTTAATCGTATCGGTCGCTATTCCCCTCTCTCTTCTTGCCACTTTCATCGTACTTTACTTCAGCGGCCAGACTCTGAATGTCTTCACCTTGGGGGGATTAGCACTCGGCATCGGGCGACTGGTAGATGATTCGATCGTCGAACTAGAAAACATCCAACGTCATCTTAACAAGAGCCTGCAGCGGTGGGATGATATAGCGGAAGAAGTTAGAGGGATCAAACCCGGTCTCAAACTCAAACTTGATTTGCCCATAAAGTTTGAAGCGCTCGTGGAAGCCGCCCGCGAGGTCGCCATGCCGATCTTCGCCTCGACCGTTACGACCGTGGTCGTCTTCCTGCCCATGTTCTTCGTCGTCGGCATCGCGCGCTTGCTGTTGATTCCGCTGACCGTCACCATCGCCATCGCCCTCTTCACCTCGTTCTTCATCTCGCGCACCGTCACACCGGCCCTCTGCTACAAGTTTCTGAAGCCTGAACAGGAGGCGCACCGGTCGATGCCGGCCTGGTTCGTGCGCGTCATGGACTGGAGCCGGGACCGCTACGAATCGCTGGATCGCCGTTACGAGGACTCGCTGCGCTGGGTGCTCGCACACCGCCGTCTGTTCATCACCTCGATCGTGCTGATCTTCGTCGGCTCCCTCATGCTGCTCCCGATGATCGGCACGGAGTTCCTGCCGGTCTCGGATGAAAGCCAGTTCCGCATCGTGCTGCGCGCCCCGGTCGGCCAGCGCGTGGAGAAAACCGAGCAGCAGGTCGCCGAGGTCGAACGGGTGCTCAGGGAAAACATTCCGGCCGATGAACTGGAAACGATGGTCTCCAGCACCGGCGTCCTTGCCCAGGGCCGCTCCTCCCTCTTCAATCCCAACACCGGCCCGCACACCTCGGTCATCTCCGTCTACCTCACCCCGCCGGACAAACGGAAGCGGAACCAGGTGCAGGTCATGAACGAGGTGCGCCCCAAGATCATCAAGCTCTTCCCCGGCGTCGCTATGTTTTTCGATCCGGGCGGACTGGTCAAACGAGTGACCAGCTTCGGCTCACAGAAATCGATCGACGTGGAGATTTACGGGTACGACTTTGAGAAAGCGCGCGGCGTGATCCGCCAGGTCGAAGACGCCATGCACAAGATCCCGGGGATCGCCGATATCGAAGTGAGCCGGGAAGAAAACTACCCGGAGATCAACGTGGTGGTGGACCGGGAAAAAGCCGCGCTGCTCGGCATCAGCGAAACGGACGTGGCCAATGCCGTGCTGTTCTCGCTCAACGGCAACGGCCAGACCGACCCGATCATTTATACAGACCCGCAGAACGGCAACGAGTACTACATCAGCGCCTGGCTGGCCGAAGAGCATCGGAAGGATCTGACCGATCTGGAAAACATTTTATTGACGACGAAGGCTGGCGAACCGGTGCTCTTGAAAAACGTGGCCTCGCTGAAACTGAATGCCGGCCCGGTGAAGATCGACCGGAAATATTTCCAGCGCGTCGTCCACATCACCGCCAATCCCACCACGCGCCCGTTGGGCGCCATCGCCGACGACCTCGACGCAGCCTTTGCCGCCATCCAGCTGCCGACGGGGTTCACCATCAAGCTGGCCGGACAGATTCAGCAGCAGCGGGAAACCTTCCAGGGGTTGCAGTTCGCGACCATGCTCGCACTGGCCCTAGTGTATATGGTGATGGCGGCCCAGTTCAAATCGCTCATCGACCCCTTCATCATCATGTTCTCGGTGCCGATGGGCTTTCCCGGCGTGATTCTGATCCTCTTCCTGACCAACACGACGCTGTCGACCACGTCGATGATGGGCATCATCATGATGCTCGGCATCGTCGTGTCGAACGGCGTGCTGCTGGTCGATTACACGAACGTCCTGCGCCGCAGAGGCCTCGCGCTGGCGGACGCGGTCATCACGGCCTCGCGCACACGGTTGCGCCCGATCCTGATGACCTCGCTCGCGACCGTGTTCGGCCTGCTCCCCATGGCGATCGGCTGGGGCACCGGC
>OMJA01000061.1 GCA_900299245.1 Nitrospiraceae bacterium
ATGGATTTGAGCAGCGAGCCCTCCGTATCATGCTTGGCGCTTCGAAGCTCCTTCTCGCGCTGCTCCAGGAAATGGGCATACGCGCTATCGCTTACGTAAGCGGGGATGCGTTCGATATTGTTGGCATCGGACGATGCGTTACCCAAAGCCACTTCAGCCAGCGCCGGCACGTCCAACAGATAACGGCCAATGCATAGAGGCTTCATCTTCGCGGTCAGTTCGTTCATCGCATGATTCCGATCTGGTTTTGACAAGCGATCCTCTCGCCAGAGTTGTATGATTAAGCCCAGCACAACGGCCAGAACAATGGCACCCGTGATGCGACGATTTCGCTTCGCGCGCTGCGCGGGATCAATGGAAGATTTCACGGCATATTCTCTGCAATAAGACGCACCACTCCGTAGGCCACAAGTTCCTGCGCCCGGCTGTCCTTATAGCTGTCCTGATGCGAATACCCAGCGTGTTCAGCAACAAGCTCTGCGTTGTCATTAAGCGCAGCCGCTGAATGTCGCGGCACAGTACCGTCTCCAGCTTCGTTCTGATTGGATAATTTGAACGTAGCGGATTCCGTGGCGCGTCCAACATGTGCGCGCACGTCACTCAAGCTAACAGTACCATCCGTTGCTTCGCCACAGTTAACGCTACTTGTGATCGGACCGAAAAGGCCGGATCCGCCGTTAGTCGGCGCCCAAGCGAGACTGCCATAGGAACGATTCTCTTCGTCGTCCGCGCCGTATTGCACGTGAGTATGTGGATGATAGTCAGCCCCCAACTTATCGTGGAAGTCCTTCGCTTTGTCGAGATTCCTGGTAAAAATATCCCATGCATCCTGAGCAATCACATCCGTGACTTTCGGCCTCGGATTTACCCAATCCGGATTCATCAATCTCCACCACACATCCTTTTGCTCGTAGATTTCTGTGTATGGATCCGTTTTCGGAAGACTTAATAGCGTCTTGCCGGTGGCATCCTGCACATTGAGCCACCCCACGCCGTAGAGTTTATTTGGTAGCAGTTGCAATGCACCTGGACTGTTACTAAACACGGCCGCGACCTCCGGGCCTTTGCCACCAAGAATGTGTGATGTAGCAGATGCGTTGGCTGCACGCCGCCCCCAGTAGCCAGCGGATTCGAACCCCGCGTGGCATCGCCGGTATGCAGCCGCTGCGCCGTGAGTTGGCATCACGCCATGAATGACGCCCAACACTTTTCCTGCCGCCTTACCAATCTCCGGATGTACTACGGCACGCGCTACCAGCCCGCCCATAGAATGAGTTACTAGCAGGACGTTGTCACATTCGTAGCCTAGATCTTTATAGTGACTAATGAATCCGTCGATTTTGTGCGCGACATAGATGGCGCAATCGACATTGGATTGAATCCAGTTATAGCCAGCCGCATGTACCGGGAGCCAATACCGGGCCGCCTTCTTGATCTGATCGGGCGTGATGGGCTTGTCACCCTTGACGACACCCCAGTCGCTTAATTGTGCCTGCCGATGACTACGACTGACGACGTGCATGTGCTGACGCTGCAGAATATTGTTCGCCCAGAAATCGTTCAGGTCACCACGGAAATACATCTGGTTGAGGTTTTTCTCTAGGAATGCGAGTAATGGGCCGTAGCTTTCGAGCATAACGGTTCCCCAACCGCGCCGCTTCATCTCGTGAATAAAACCTAGCTTGCGCTGCTCACCCTGCTTGACACGGTTGCGACCGTCCCCAGCGCATTCGAACATAAACTGATCCAGCACATCCTTGTACGGAATCTCCGCTCGGTTATCTACTACGGTGTTGTTCGGATCTAGAAGCTTCCGTCTCTCGTGGGCTTCCAGGAAATTAAAACGGTGCACCATGAAACCTAATGAGTCGTCTGGACGCCATGCTTTGTTGCCCCAACCTTCTGTTTCTACTTGTACTGCCGACCATTCCCAACCAACTTTAGTTATTTTTTTATAACGCTTTTCTTCAAATCCGTCTGGCAATTTCTTTAGCTTTAGGTTCGACCCCATAATGCCGGGAATGAAGACGATCGGAATTACCTTGCTAGGGGGCACCACCACAGCGTGACGCTTGGTATCCGATCGTGCTGTAAATGGCGCTTCGGCGATCGGGCAACCATAGTCATCGTAGGTCAGCGGCGAAAGGAAGTAATGCTTAAATGGATTTGACTGGTCTTGATCCGTCATGATGTTCTTACCTATCCGCAGTATCAGGATTCACTCGGTCCGAGAACACGAACGCGGTAGCGTCCCGGAAGGAGAGCCTGTTTCAACCCGGTTTTCCCGCCCCCATCGGTGACGCCTTTGACGATCGCACCGTCCTCGAACTGCAACTCGAAGCGCCGGTTTGTCACCGCTTCACCGTTATCCAGCATGAGCACGAACTCCTGATCGAATGCGACCTGACTGCGCGGCATTGTCTGTATGCCAACACTGGCAAATTGCGGCCCCGTAAAACTCTTATTACTGGCATGCACAGTGATGGTCCCCGGGCATTGCACGGTGATGTTGCCGCCCGCGATGGTGATGCTCGCGCCACCAGC
>OMJA01000062.1 GCA_900299245.1 Nitrospiraceae bacterium
GCCCTGAAAGCCAAAGCAGCGCAGGCTGCGCCCGGGGTGTCTCCCGAGGACATGCAGGGTCTCGGAGAGGGTTTGGGCGATATGGTGCGGACGTTCCGGCAAGCGGTGGCCGATGTTCGTGACACGGTTGATCCGCAGATGCGCACGATTCAAGCTGAAATGGATGCAGCGCAAAAGGAAATCCAGCAGTCTCTTGAAGCCGCTGCGGAGCAGCCGGTTGTCCAGGTAGACCCTCAGAAGCCGGCGTGAGGGAAACACCGCGATCTCGAGTGGGGCGCGGGGGGAAGATGCAAGCAGGTCAGGAAGGGGTCCGGCTTCGGTTCAGGGCATCGACCAAATCCACCAGGAGATCTTGCGTCTTCTTGTCGATATCCACAAACTGAACGCCCATGCCGGGGAAGAGGAGATAGCGCTCTGGTTTGCTGCGGACCCAGGCGACTTTGGCTTTGGCGCTGAGTCGTTGATCGGGCCGATCAGGCAGCGAAAATTCGAGCAACAATTCCGTTCCTGACTTGAGCGGGGAACTGCTCTCGATAAAGAACCCGCCGCCGCCGATGCCGCCGGTGAGGCCCTCGAATCTGGTGCCATCGGGTGCCGTACACTGCACTTTGACGGCCAGCGGGGCCCGAGGGTAGGCACGGCAATGGTCGAATCTGGTTTCGCTCTCGCCGTCCAGGACCTGCTCGATCACCGTCCCCCATGGCACATCGCCGAGCAATTGGCCGGATGCATCGAGCACGTTGATCGTTTCGCGGTCGGGATCGATGATCAGGGTTTTGCCTTGGTGGATGGCTGTCGATGTGACTGGAAATTTCATATCCGTGGATTATTGTCCGCCGCCGGCTGACGAACACCTATGCGGCCTTGTTCTGATCTGGAGCCGATTTGACCAACGCGAGAATCCGGTCTCGGATCTCCGGCGCCACCTCGGTAAATCGGACGCCCATTCCGGGATTGAAGGTGTAGTGGTCGGCTTTCGGGCAGGCCCATGCCACCACTCCCTTGGCCTGAAGCCATTCTCCTGGTTTTTCTGGAAGCGAGAACTCCATAGAGAGTTTGGTGCCGATCGGCAGAGGGGCCTGGCTCTCGATGAACAATCCGCCGCCGCCGATGCCGCCGGCGCGCCCTTCGAATCGTTGTCCTTCCGGCATGTTGTAGCGCACCCGAAACGTCAGCGGGATGCGCGGCTCCGCTCGAACTTCCTTTTGAACGGGTAGTTTCTGATAGGCCATGATCTGGTCGATTACGAAGTCCCACGACAAACTGCCGATCGGTTCTCCGTTGATCCCCAGGAGAGTGACGACTTCATGAGCTGGGTCCAGCTCAAGCGTTTTGCCTGGATGACGAAGGCTGGATGCCACGGGGTATTTCACAGGTCCTCTCTTTGACCTCGGCGGAGTTGCACGTGGCAAGTATAGCGCAGCGTTCTCGGTTGTCGAGCAAAGCCGAGAGTTCTGCAAGCGCAGAAGAGGAATCTGAGATGGGAGCTGACTGGACGGAATGGGGGAACCCCCGGAGGGGTTGAACATAAAGTGCCGGCCGGCGGGCTGCCCGTGATAAGCAGACCGCAATTTCCTATTAGATTATGCGCTCTTAGCCTCGATGTCCTGTTCGAAAATACGGATCGGCGGGTTTTTCCCCAGAATGGCGTCTTCTGTGATCACCACTTCTTTGATCTGTTTCTGTGACGGCGCGTCATACATCACATCCAGCATGACTTCTTCCAAGATCGCACGAAGTCCCCGGGCACCGGTCTTCTGCGCGTAGGCCTTTCGTGCCACGGCTCCCAGAGCGCCTTCGGTAAATCTCAGCTTGACCTTCTCGAACGACAGCAGCTTTTCATATTGCTTTGAAAGGGCATTACGCGGTTCGGTCAGGATACGGATCAGCGCCCGTTCATCCAATTCTTCCAGTGTGGCCACCACCGGCAATCGTCCGACGAATTCCGGGATCAGCCCGTATTTCAAGAAATCCTCTGGTTGTACCTTGGCGAGCAAATCGCCCAACTTGACTTCGTGCCGAGCGCGAATCTCGGCGCCGAATCCCATCGCCTTTCGATTGAGACGCTGTTCGATGATCTGTTCCAGGCCGACGAACGCTCCGCCGCAAATGAACAGGATGTTCCCGGTATTGACCTGGATGAACTCTTGGTGGGGATGTTTTCGTCCCCCCTGAGGCGGGACATTGGCGACGGTGCCTTCGATGAGTTTGAGCAGGGCCTGCTGGACCCCTTCGCCGGATACGTCGCGCGTAATCGACGGGCTGTCGCTCTTTCGGCTGATCTTGTCGATTTCATCGATGTACACGATGCCGCGTTCAGCCCGCGCCACATCATAGTCGGCCGCCTGCAAGAGTTTCAGGATGATGTTTTCCACATCTTCGCCCACGTACCCGGCTTCCGTGAGCGTCGTGGCGTCGGCGAGCGTGAACGGCACGTCCAAATACTTCGCCAAAGTCTGGGCCAGGAGGGTTTTCCCTGTGCCGGTCGGGCCCACCATGAGGATGTTGCCCTTCTGGAGTTCGATGTCGTCGACTTCCTTCTCCTTGGACGAAATGCGCTTATAGTGATTGTGCACGGCGACAGACAGAATCCGTTTGGCACGCTCCTGCCCCACGACGTATTGATCGAGATGATGTTTGATTTCTGCCGGCTTCTTGAGTTTGGAGGAGATCTCTTCCTTCGCCTCCTCCCAGTCTTCCGCAATGATGTCGTTGCAGAGGTTCACACATTCGTCGCAAATATAGACGGTCGGCCCGGCAATCAATTTTCGGACTTCGTCGCGGCTTTTTCCGCAAAATGAACACCGCAAGTGTCGGTCCATCTTTTCCTGCTTGGCCATGTTCCCCCCTGTTACTTGGTCTTGGTTCCGTCTCTGCTGATGTCGCCGGGTTCCGCTGCCTTGATGGTTTTCGGTGGACGCGTGATGACTTCGTCGATGAGCCCGTATCGCTTGGCTTCCTCGCCGGACATGAAATAATCCCGTTCGGTATCGTGGGCGATTTTTTCGATGGGCTGCCCGGTATGTTTCGCCATGATCTCGTTCAATCGCTCACGGATCTTTAGGATTTCCTTGGCGTGAATATCGATCTCTGTGGCCTGTCCCTGGAAGCCTCCCAATGGCTGGTGGATCATCACCCGCGCGTTGGGCAGCGCAAACCGTTTGCCTTTTGTGCCGGCGGTCAGCAGCAGGGCCCCCATGCTGGCGGCCTGGCCGAGGCAAATGGTGTTGATCGGCGGTTTCACGTACTGCATTGTGTCGTAGATACCCAATCCGGCCGTGACGCTGCCGCCGGGGGAATTGACGTAGAGGTTGATATCTTTTTCAGGGTCTTCCGCTTCGAGAAACAACAGTTGCGCGATGATGAGGTTGGCAAACACGTCATCGATCGGGGCTCCCAGGAAAATAATGCGGTCCTTCAGGAGCCGTGAATAGATGTCATAGGCGCGTTCGCCCCGATTGGTTTGTTCGACTACGATTGGGACCAACATACCGGCTAATCCTTTCCTCGGCCGCATCTTTCCCACACATCCCGTGAATGCGCCGACACCGTATCGCTTCTATCCCTGGATCACTGCGTGGCGGTAGACGAAATCCAGCGCCTTGTCCGCCAAGATCTTTGTGCGCAATTTCTCGATGGACTCCTGGCCGCCTGCCTGGATCATTTTCACCAGATCCGCGACCGGCATCCGGAGCTCCGTAGCCAGTTTCGCCACTTCGTGGTTCAAGTCTTCTTGACTGACGGACAAGCCTTCCTTTTCCGCGACCGCTTCGAGAATCAGTCCCACTTTCACACGGCGGCTCGCCGCGCCCCGGTGCTCCTCGCGAATCTGCGCGATCGCTTCTCCAGCTGCAGGAGAAGACGGGTCCTGGCTCTGGCCTCGCTGCCGTTCTTGGAGTTTTTGCCGGACAATGGTCTCGAGCTCTTGTTCTACCAGCGTTTCGGGAAGGTCGAAATGATAGGTATCGGCCAGTCGCGAAAGAATGGTGTCTTTGTAGGACTCTTCGATGTCTCGTTTGAGGGCCTGTTCCATTTGGCCTCGCAGCTTGTCCTTCAATTCCTGGAGCGAGGCGTAGGCTCCGCAGTCTTTGGCAAACTCGTCGTCAAGCGCGGGCAGTGTTTTCTGTTTGACCGCCGTGATACTCAGACGGAACTGGACGGTCTTACCGGCAACTCGAGAGTCGGGATGACCGGGTGGATAGGGTTGGGCGATTTCAATGAGGTCCCCTTCTTTCTTACCGGTCAGGTGCGCATCGATGTCAATTCCCAACAAGGCAGTCTTCGATCCGACTCTATGAAGATGGCCTTCTTTCTTCGTGCCCTCGAGAGGCGCCTGGTTCAAAAATCCTTCCAATGACACAACCGCATAATCGTTTTCGCCCAGGGCGGTTTCGGCTGGAGCTGCGTCCAACTGAGCATGTTGCTCGCGCAAGACGTCCAATGCCCTGTCTATCTGCTCCTCGGACACCGTCCGTTTGTCCTGCTTGAGCGAGATAGGATTGGGGGCCTTGTAATCGCGCAGCTCGATCGTCGGCTTAATTTCAACGGTTGCCGTGAAGGTAAAGGGCTCATCTTTCTTGATTTTGACGCGGTCGAGGGGCGGAATGTCCACGACGACCGGGCTGATCCCCGCCTGTCTCACGGCACGTTCGTAATAGTCCGGGACGAGGCCTCGGATCACGTCCTCTTCTACGGCTTTGGCATAGCGCTTTTCCAATATGGCCAGTGGGGCCTTGCCGGGGCGAAATCCTGGGATCCGAACCTGGCGATTTAACTCAACATAGGCTTTCGAAAATCGCTGTGTCACTTCATCCGCAGGCACTTCGATTTTCAGGGCCCGTTTCATGGGGCCCAATTCTGTCATTTCCAATTTCATCGTCATCTAAACCAGCGTCTTTCTTTCAGAAGCCAAGCAGCCTGGCCCCAGC
>OMJA01000063.1 GCA_900299245.1 Nitrospiraceae bacterium
ATATTGAGGTATTTTTCACGCTCGACGATGTGCGTGAGAAGTTAGCGCGCTGGCAGGAGGACTACAACTTCACGCGACCACACAGCTCACTCCAGGACCGAACCCCGGCCACATTTGTAGCGGACTGGTCGGCGGTAGCACAAAACACGAACCCATCACTCGAATTACTGGAGACGCTCACATGAGCTATGTTAGGGTCGCATCGCCGCATAAGCGGCTCACACCGATCACGCGCAGGCCAATTCCTCAGGTCTCGCTCGGTCTACATTCGCGGGGCGGGTCAGAAATAAGGGCCACAGGCAGGACCGCGTGCTGCTGCATATGGTCGGCGCGAGCTTGATCGAGAAAAAGTTGACCTTCGGCGATGTCTCTGCGAAAAATGCTTCAAAGCAGGAGATTCGAGAGGAGAAGTCGTGATGAAACGGACAGGCAATACGCGAATGGCGCAGCTCGCGCCGTCAGAAATCCGGGCGATGACTCAGGCTTGCGCGAAAGCGAAGGGCCTTAACATGGCTCAAGGTGTCTGCGATACCCCGGTTCCCGTGCCGGTGCGCGAGGGGGCCAAGCAGGCCATGGATCACGGGTTCAATACCTATACGCGATTCGATGGGCTGGCGGAATTGCGGCAAGCGGTGGCCAGGAAGCTGGCTCGATACAATGGCATTCAGGCCGATCCGGAGACCGACATTACGGTCAGCGCCGGAGCCACCGGGTCGTTTCATTGCGCCTCCGCAGCTCTCCTGAACCCGGGGGATGAGGTCATTCTGTTCGAGCCCTACTACCAGTACCATGCAACGGCGCTGAAGTCGGTCGATGCGGTTCCTGTTGCGGTGCGGATGCAGCCGCCCGATTGGACGTTCTCTCTGGATGAGGTCGAGCGAGCCGTGACGGATCGTACGCGGGCGATCGTGATCAATAGCCCCGGCAATCCGTCCGGGAAAGTCTTTTCGCGCGTAGAATTGGAAGGGATCGCCGAGCTCGCGACGCGCCACGACCTGTTCGTGTTTACCGACGAAATCTACGAATATTTTCTTTATGACGGACGTCAACACATCAGTATCGCGACGTTGCCGGGCATGGCCGAGCGGACGATTACGATCGGCGGCTACTCCAAGACCTTCAGCATCACCGGGTGGCGCATCGGTTACAGTGTGGCAGCCAAGCGATGGGCGGATCTGATCGGAGCGATGAACGATCTGTTGTATGTCTGTGCGTCCGCTCCATTGCAGATGGGTGTGGCGGCGGGTATCAATGAGCTTCCGGATTCCTTTTACCAGACGATGGCTCGGGAGTTTCAACAGAAGCGGGATCGATTCTGTGCAGCGCTCTCGCGGGCGGGTCTCACGCCGTCGATCCCCCAGGGGGCCTACTACGTGCTGGCAGACGCAAGCCGGTTGCCGGGGAGTACCGGAAAGGACAGGGCGATGGCACTGCTGGATAAGGTCGGTGTAGCCGCTGTTCCGGGCGAAGCCTTCTTTTCCGGACCGGGCGGATCGCGCTTTCTGCGGTTCAGTTACGCCAAGACGGACGCGGATCTTGATGAAGCCTGTCGGCGTTTAGACACACTGTCATAAAGGGGAACACAGCTAGTAGGAGCGTTTCTCGAACCGCTTGTCCACCTCCATACTGCATGGTAAGTAGGATGTCATCGTTTGGAGTCCGTCCGTTTATGCGTCTACGACGATTCCGCGTCTGTGCAATGGTAAGTGTTCTCCTGCTGCTGACTGCCTGCAGCAGGTCTCGACCGTCTCATCTCATCACGATGTCTCCGATCACCGGAGCGGTTGCCGATGATTCGGGCGACCGCCGGGTGCTTGCCGGAGACTGGGATTATGAGGAGTTGGCAACGGTGCTCCTCTCTCTCGACGAGACAGGCAACGGAACCTATGGGTGGAAAAAAGGCCATCTTCGAACGGTCGCCTTCAGCGGGTTGCACTGGGAGGGCACCTGGTTGCAGGAAGAGAACGATCGGGAAGGGAACTTTGTCGTGGAATTGACTCCTGATTTCTCCGAGGGCGACGGCCGCTGGTGGTATACACGCATCGGCGACGATCGCGCTCCGACGGCGAAAGGGGGGACCTTTCACCTCTCGCGGAGAACGTCCAGTTTATCCGCCAGCGAGACGCCTCCCGCGCCTTAGTCTATCGGATCAATCGATTCGAACAGTGCCGAATAATCCTCATCACGGTGTCCCCGCGCGATCGTCTGCTCCAGAATGGTCCGCAATCGCTCGACTCCGGCGATGTTCAGCCCGTGCCGCTGCGCTTCGTCCGCAAAGAGATTTACATCTTTCAGCAAATGACCGGTGGGAAAATTCGGATTGTCATAGCGGCGTGCCAGCAGTCGCGGAAGTTTTTTCTCGAACGCCGGGGCATACAACGCACTGGTCTTCAGGACGGACATGAACTGATCGACGGCGATGCCGGCTCGTTGGATGAGTCCCAGACTCAGCGCGAAGGCGGAGAGTTCGGCGGCGATCAAATGGTTCAAGGCCAGTTTCAGCGTTGCAGCCTGTCCGACCGGGCCGACGAGAAGGGGCGCGGGGGTCAGCGAGGCAAATACGGCATTCCATCGTCGAAGCTGATCGGCGGTTCCTCCGCCCATTACGATCAAGGTGCCGGCCTTGGCCTCGGCGATGCTGCCCAGCACCGGCGCCTCGAAATAGTCTCCCCCGCCTTCCGCGACCATCTGTTGCAGAGCCCGGCTTTCGTCGGGGCCGATCGTGCCCATCTGAATAATTGTTCGCCCCTGGAAATCGACCGGGGAACCGGGAGTAAACAGGACGGATCGAATCGCTGCGGCATCGGTCAGGAAGAGCAGCGTACAGTCCGTGGACGCGACCGCCGCATCAGCTGACCGGGCAACGGCGATGCCGTGCGCGCGCAGTGAGTCGGTTTTGGAAACGGTGCGATTGTACACCGTGACGGCATGTCCCGAGTCGTGCAGCCGTTCCGCCGCCGCCCGTCCGAGCAGGCCTACTCCCAACACCGCTACGCGCATAAGCTCACCATAGGTATTTGTTCAGGGGGTGGATCGCGGTAAATCACATATCAAATAATTGTGCGGTGAGATGACCGGGAAACCCGGCCGCGGTTGCGATAATTCCCTGATAGCGAGGAACGGGCCGGTTGAATCGAAGCGGCGAGCCGGATCCATCCCTTGTCGATCCGCCGGCTTCCTCCAACAGCAGCGCGCCGGCGGCCACGTCCCACTCATTCTCCGGTTCGAGGGTCATCACGCCGTGAATGATTCCGCTGGCTGCGAGCGCCAGCGCCCAGGCGATGGAGCGTGTCGGGCGGCTGGTGATGTGCGGCGCGACGGACTTGAAGCGGCCGATCTGCAGCTCCCACGGACTCAGCGCGATGGTCGGGACTTGATCGGTCACCGACTCGCGACGCGGAACCGCTGCGCCGTTCAGATGCAGGCCCTGCCCGCGCGCGGCGGAATACAGCTCGTTGGTCGACGGGTTGAATATCGCCGCGAGCACCGGCTGCGCACCTTCCAGCAGCGCCACGGAAATACAAAATTCAGGTTCCCGTCGGATGAAGGCTTTCGTCCCGTCGATCGGATCGATCACCCAGACACGGGATTTTTCGAGACGAGCGGCCGTATCGGGAGTTTCCTCCGACAGCCATCCGTCGTCCGGAAACCGGCCGAGCAGGCGATCCATGAGGAGCTCGTTCACCGCATGGTCGGCCGATGTGACGGGAGAATCATCCGGCTTGGTATAGATCTGAAATCCGTTCGCGGCAAGCCGCAAGGCTTCGGCGCCGGCATCGCGGAGGGCGTCGGTGAGAACCTGATATTCCTGCTCCCATGACATCCCGGCAGAGTAGCAAGGTCCTGCCGGGATTGAAAGCCGCGTCCGCAGATAACTTGACCTGTCGGGGGAATCTGCGTACAAGCAGAGCATTCATGAAGCTCGTCCAGAAACGTTCCAAGAAAACCGGATTGCCTCCGGGCACACTGGTGCACATTGGCGAGAAGAAAGCCGAGACCGTCACGATGACGGTTTTCGACTACGCTGGGGCACGCTGCGATGAACGGACCGTGACCAATCCAGAGGAACTGCATCCCCCTGCGGATGAGTCTGTCACCTGGGTGGATATCGGCGGGGTTCACCGGCTCGACCTGCTCGAAGCCTTTGGAACGCAGTTTTCTCTCCATCCCCTCCTGCTCGAAGACATCGCCAATACCGATCAACGGCCGAAGCTAGATGACTATGAGTCATATTTGTTTCTGGTCATGAAGGTCCTGTCGGTCACTGACAAGCAGGATTTGCTGGTCGAGCAGGTGAGCTTCGTGATCGGCCGGAATTTCGTGCTGTCGTTTCAGGAGAACGGCACCGACGTCTTCAAGCCGGTCCGGGACCGGCTGCGCGGGGGCAAAGGCCGCCTGCGGCAGAGCGGCGCCGACTATCTGATGTATGCGCTGGTGGACGCCATCGTCGACCAATATTTTCTGGTGCTCGAATCGCTGGGGGAGAAGATCGAGCTGCTCCAGGAGAAGGTGGTTGCCGATCCGAAACCGGAGACGTTGCGGGAAGTCCATGCGCTCAAGCGCCAGTTGCTCTTCCTCCGCCGGGCGGTGTGGCCCCTCCGTGAAGCCACGAACGGTCTTTCCCGTTCCGATTGCCCCTTCCTGCATGAGCCGACCAAGGTCTTCTTCAGGGATGTCTACGATCATGTGGTGCAAATCGTCGATACGATCGAGACGCTGCGCGAAATGGTGTCGGCCAGCCTGGACATCTATTTGTCCAGCGTCAGTTACCGCCTCAATGCGGTCATGCGCGTCCTGACCGTCATCACGACGATCTTCATGCCGTTGAGTTTTATCGCGAGTATCTACGGGATGAATTTCGAATATATGCCGGAGCTGAAATCGGAGTGGGGCTATCCGGCCGTGCTGGGGGCGATGGGGTTGATTGCCGCGGGGATGTTGATCGCGTTCCGCCAGCGGCGCTGGCTCTAACCGTGCCGGTTTATTCCTGGACTTCGACCCGATCCACAAAGTAGTCGGTTTCACCGAAACAGGTCGTGGGAAGATACCGGTATTCCTTGTAGTGCAGGATCACGCGCTTGCCGAGTACTTTGTCGAGCTCGGCCGCGACCTGTGTATCTCTGACGGTAAAGCTCCAGAGTACCGGTGCGACGCCCGGTACGGTCGTCATGGCGAGCTCTCCTTCGTAGGTTTTGCAGACCCAGCCCTTTTGTGAGAATTTTTGAATATAGCCGGCCCGACTTCCGTCGGAATAACTCAGGTTGAAGGCGATGAGCAGGTAGGCAGCCCCCAGAAAGAGCAGAATGGTCAGCAGGAATCGGGGGCGCAAGAACTTCATGGAAGCCTTCCTTCGTTCATGACGGAATATCGGCGAACAGCCAGGGCGCTTCGGCTTTCCGTTTCTTCTCATAG
>OMJA01000064.1 GCA_900299245.1 Nitrospiraceae bacterium
ATTCAGATGATTCTGCCCTTCGGCGCCCTCGCCCAGGCCGTCGGCCTCGCAACGGCAGCAACGCTGGTCGCCGGCTACTTTCCCGCCCGCTGGGCAGCACAGCAACCGGTGGTAGAGGGATTGAGGGAGGAGTAGCGGAAGGTACTACTTTCGATTAGAGCTTTCAGTGCTTGAAGAAGGATTCCACCCATACTTCCATTTCCATCCCGCTTCTATTCCCCAAAAGCTCTCAAGTAATTCCCCAGAGCATTCGCGGATGACTTTTTTGGTCTCTTCCTCAAATCGAGCCCACTCTTTCTCATTTGGTACATCATCGTAATGTGGTCTAAGCCTGCCATCCCACTTCCACGGTTTTGTTCTTCGTTCGCAAACCCCCACCCACTCTATCGAATTTTCAGATAGCCGCAATAATCTCCCGCGGACTTGGTAGGTCAACCATTGGACAAAATCACGGGAGCCAAACCCCCAGCGCAGTTTTATTGTGCGAAATTCGAGGACTGGAATTTCTGGATCTAAATCTCTACTCAATGTCTCTAGTGTGTCAGATTGTTGAGGGGTTGAACTGAAAAGAACCTGATGACGTTTAATTTCTTCTTGAGTTGCATCAAGAAACGCGTCACGGAACATTTGTGTGGGATCGGATTTAAAGTGAGCAATATTTCTGATCCGCTGTGTTTCATCTCTTTCCCAATAAGTCCGGTTGCTTGATTCGTTTACGTATGCTTCAAGATTAGTGCTGTAGTAAATAACCTGAACCCTTGGTTCTTCCCTGAACCTGGCACGGCCCGCTTCACTTAGTGGAACAGGCTTTTCAAACGTGCAACTTGAAAGAGTGAGGACAGCTGCGGAAAGAATTACGATTGGCGTGAAGGATAAGGGCCTAAGAGAGGCTTGGCCTAATCGATCAGGCATAGAGTTTGAGGATGACAGGAACTTATTAGCTTGCCACCGGCTGCTGGTAGTCCACTTCGATCTTGAAGCCGAGATCTTCGATCATGCCCCAGACTTCCGGCGCTGGTGAGCCCGGTGTCGTCAGGTAGTTATTCACGAAGACCGAATCGGCCGGATAGAGCGAGAGGGGCTGGAGGCTGCGCAGATTGTGCTCGCGGCCGCCGGCAATACGGATTTCCGTGCGTGGATGGAGGAAGCGGAAGAGGCAGAGGACTTTGAGGCAGCGCTGCGGCGTGAGGGCGTCGATGTTCTCCAGCGGCGTACCTTCCACCGGATTGAGCATGTTCAAGGGAATCGAGTCCGGCTTCACGTCGCGAAGGGCCGTGGCCAGGTCGATGAGATCTTCGTTGCTTTCCCCCATGCCGACGATCCCGCCCGAGCAGATTTCCAATCCAGCGGCGCGTGCGTTCTTGATGGTCGAAAGGCGGTCCTGAAACGTGTGGGTCGTGCAAATCGACTCGTGGAACGCTTCGCTGGTGTTCAAATTGTGGTTCACGCGATCGACGCCGGCGGCTTTCAACCGCTTGGCCTGCTCATCGCTCATCAAGCCGAGCGAACAGCAGATCTGAATCGGGATTTCCTGCTTGATCGACCGGACGGCTCCGGCAATTTCGTCGATTTCCCGGTCCAGCGGACTGCGTCCGCTGATGACGATGCAGTAGCGCTGGGCCTTTGAGGCGGCGGCTTCGCGCGCGCCCTGGATCATTTGTTTTTGCGGGAGCAGATTGTATCGTTCGATCGGCGCGTTCGAGACGGCGGATTGCGAGCAATAGTGACAGTCTTCCATGCAGGCGCCGCTCTTGGCGTTCTGCAGCATCTGCAGCCGGACGGTACGGCCGAAGTATTTGGAACGGACTTGAAAGGCGGCATGCAACAGGGCGAGGAGGTCGTCGTCCGGGCTGTTCAAGACGGACAGCGATTCCGCTCGTGTGAGGGGCTCGTCGTTGAGCGCTTTGGTCGCCAGTTGCATGTAATCGGTCATGGGAGGCACCTTTCAGTCGTGAATCGATGAAACGGGTTTGCTCAATACGGGTTGTTCGAGATCGGGACGGGAGAAAACCTACACGGTTTCAAACGGAGAAGCAATGCCCTGATAGGGGACGGTGCGGACGGAGGATGACGTGCTCTCTGCGCCGGCAGCCGGTTGACCGGCTTCGAGCCAGGGGAGCGCGGTGAGGGTGTTCCAGCGGGCGCACCGGCGGCAGCGGCCCGACCATTCCAGTGATTCCTGCTGGCACTGGGTGCAGATATAGGGAACGATCACGCGCTTTTTGAAGCTGAGCGCTTTCTTGAGTTCCACGATGGCCTGCTCGAAGTGTTGTTTGCGCAGGTACAGATTGGCCATGATCTTGTGGTAGTCGAGCAAATGGTCCTGCGGCCCTTCGATGGTGGAGAGCACGTCGAAGGCTTCGTCGACCATTTCAAGACGGTAGTAGAGCTTCCCCAGATAGAACTGCAGGACGGGGTTCTGCGGGTCTTGCTGCAGGGCTTCCTGGTAGATGCGGATGATTTCGCTGGGCTCGCCCTGTTCCAGGAAGAGTTCTTCTAAGCGATGGAGGATGATGACACTTCTGGTCCGGCTGTAGACCTTCTTGAGGATTTCTACCGCGTCCTTCGTCTTGCCTTCATGGATCAGGATCTCGCCGATGCCGATGTAGGCCGGGAGGAAACTGCGTTCTTTCTTGATGGCACCGCGGAAATACCGGCGGGCCTTGTCGGGGGGTCCCCGTTCCAGAAGCTGGCGGCCGACTTCGTACATGCAGCCGACGAGGAGATCCGCTTCGGCCTGCTTTTCCGACTCCGGCAGGTTGGCCTTCAAGAGGCGGTGTTGAATTTCGAGCGCATCGCTCCACTTTTCCAAGCGGATGAGCAGGTCGCGCTTGCGGATCAAGGCGGTCAGGTTATCCGGTTCGATCTTCAGAATTTTCTGCAACGCCTGTAGGGCGTCTTCATAGCGCTTGGCGCCTTCCAGGTCTTTCCCCAGCTCCAGCAGGACTTCAATATTCCGGTCGTCGACGCGATGGGCATGCTGGTGGAGCCGGATGGCTTCGGCGAAGTTGTGCTCTGACCGGTAGATGTTGCCGAGCCACAGCAGCGAGTCCACGCGATTGGGATCCATGGCCAGGGCTTTCTCGAATAAGCTCATGGCCTCGACCGTGCGCTTGGACATGAACGCGTGGGTGCCTTCGCGGTGGAGGGCATCCACTTTTTCTTTGCGCCGGACCAGGCGGCTGCTTTGCCAGTTGATGATGGCGTGCGCGGTTTGCTGCAATCCGACCACGAACGTGACGACGACAGCGCCGATCGCCATGGAGATGAGTACCAAGGTTACCGGGCTGAGCTCGATCTCGACGGTCGGACTCGTGCGGACCAGCACCATGCCGGGGTTCAGTTCGCGGAAATAGCTGTAGATGAAGACGCCGGTGCTGACGAGGAAGATCGTGAGGAGCAGTCTGAACATGGTCTAGACCGACTTTCGCGCTTTAGGGGTCCTGACGATAATTCGCCGCTTGGGTGCTGCGGGTTTGTCCGGTTTCTCTTCCGCCTTCTCTTCCGGAATGCTCAGGGGCTTCGCATCGCTCCAGAGGCGCTCCAGCGCATAGTGTTCGCGGGCGTCCTGCCGG
>OMJA01000065.1 GCA_900299245.1 Nitrospiraceae bacterium
CCAGGCCATAAGCGGTTCCCGCCATTTCCCTTCCGGCCGCCCTGCATGATACGGGGGGCGGCGATAACTCCTATCGCACGGTGTGACTGTTTAGCGATGAGGGGAAGACGGGCGCGCACGTCCTTCCCTTTTTCTCACAGGTGTAAGACTCACCGCAACAATGCGACTATCTCAACGTGGAACGCATTGACAGTTACGCAGGGAGCACCCATGATACGATCCGAAGACGCTATGACCAGCCCAGCACCGACCACGACACCGGCTCAGCCTCCTCTCGGGAGTAAGATTGCCATTCTGCTCGGCGTGGGGGCGGCGGTCGGCCTGTTTTTCTATTTCGACCTCGGACAGTTCCTCTCGCTGGAGGCCTTGAAGCAAAATCGCGATCAGTTGCTGGCGTTTACAGAGGCCCACTACGCGTTGGCGGTCGGCCTCTTTATCCTTGCCTACATCGTGGTGACAGGCTTGTCACTGCCCGGGGCGGTCATCCTCACATTGGCCGGCGGGTTTTTATTCGGCAGCGTGCTGGGCACGCTGTTCGTCAATGTGGGTGCGACGACTGGGGCGACACTCGCGTTCCTGGCGGCCCGCTATCTCTTGCGCGACTGGGTGGAGCGGAAGTTCGGGAAGTGGCTGGAGCCTGTCCAGCAAGGATTTGCCGAGAATGCCTTCAACTACCTGATGACGTTGCGGCTGATTCCCCTGTTTCCGTTTTTTGTGATCAATCTTGTCTCCGGGCTGACCCGCATGAGTGTCGGGACGTACGTCGCCGCGACCGCATTGGGCATCATTCCCGGCTCCTTTGTGTATGCCTATGCCGGCCGGCAGTTGGGGACGATCAATTCCCTCAAGGAAATCGCCTCGCCGAATGTGATCGGCGCCTTTGTGTTGTTGGGGCTCTTGGCCCTGGTCCCGACGGTCTATAAGAGAGTCAGAGGAGCGCAGTGATGAGTCAGTATGAAGAAAGCCTGGTGCTGCCGGACGATGCGCATAATCAGCAGCTGGTTGCGAATGTTCATCCGTCCGACTGGGTCAATCCGGAACTGTCCGGTCGCTATAACATCGTGGTCATCGGGGCCGGAACAGCCGGGTTGATCACGGCGGTCATTGCTGCCGGTTTAGGTGCGAAGGTGGCGCTGATCGAGAAACATTTAATGGGCGGAGATTGTCTGAACGTCGGTTGTGTGCCGTCGAAAGGCGTGATTCGGGCCGCGCGGGCCTGGGCTGATCTGCGGAGGGCTGAAGAGTTCGGCGTGCACATTCCCGCGGGTGTGACCTATGACTTCGGTGCGGCGATGTCGCGCATGCGCAAGCTGCGGGCGAAGATCAGCCGCAACGATTCGGCGCAGCGCTATCGGAATCTGGGCGTCGATGTGTTTATCGGCACCGCGAGGTTTGCAGGGGCTGATACAGTTGTGGTCGAGGGGCCTGCAGGCAATCGAACCCTGGACTTCACGAAAGCGGCGATTTGCACCGGAGCCCGTGCCGCTGCTCCGCCGATCCCCGGACTGACAGAAGCCGGGTATCTCACCAACGAAACGGTATTTTCGCTCACGGAGTTGCCGCCGCGCCTCGGCGTGATCGGTGCGGGGCCGGTCGGGTGCGAACTGGCGCAGGCATTTGCCCGTTTCGGCAGCCGGGTATGTTTGATTGAAGCGCAGCACGGCATCCTGCCGAAGGAAGATCGCGATGCGGCGCAGATCGTGGAACGACAACTGGTGAAAGACGGCGTGCACCTGCTCTGCTGCGGACAAGATCTGACGATCAGTCGGGCGGACGGCGGGAAACGGTTGACGGTCGATTCGCATGGCCTGCGGCATGAAGTCACGGTCGATGAGATCCTCGTGGGGGTCGGTCGCACACCCAATGTCGAGGGGCTGGGGCTGGACGCGGTCGGGGTCGAATTCGATAAAGCCGGCATCAAGGTGAACGGTAGGCTTCAGACGAGCAACCCCCGGATCTTCGCGGCCGGTGACGTCTGCTCGCGCTACAAATTTACGCACGCGGCTGATGCGATGGCGCAGATCGTCATCCAAAACGCACTGTTCCCTCATCCGTTTGGACTCGGCTACGCCACGGTAGATTCCTTGATCATGCCCTGGTGCACGTTCACCGAGCCGGAAGTGGCCCATGTCGGCATGTATGAACAGGACGCGAAGGATAAGGGGATCGAGGTCGAAACCTACACGTTTAAGCTGGATGAGGTCGATCGCGCTATTCTTGACGGCGAGGACGAAGGGTTTGCACGGGTCCATATTCAAAAAGGTTCGGATACAATTCTGGGGGCGACGATTGTCGCGGCGCACGCCGGCGAGATGATCGGTGAGTTCTCCGTGCTGATGAAGGCCGGGGTCGGAGCGAAGGCCATCGCCGGAACCATCCATCCGTATCCCACACAGGCGGAAGTCAACAAGAAGGTGGTGAATCTTTGGCGAAAGGCGCATTTCACTCAGGCGACTAGAAACCGCCTGATGAAGCTGTTCGCCTGGATGAGGCGGTAAGGGAAAGGGGCTTGCCCGATGACCTGGCGTGGAATCATCCCCCTGGCGTTGTTCCTGGCGGGAAGCCTCGGCGATCAGGTGATATCCCGGGCGCAGTCCTCGCCGTTGATCGAGGTCGGGAAGTTTTCATCCGGGCAGCCGGGGATTGCCCTCCCGCAGGGTTGGAAGCCGCTGACGTTCAAGAAGATTCCCAGACATACAGAGTATGTGCTGGTGCGGGACGGCGAGCAGGTCGTCGTTAAAGCCACCAGCGAAGCTTCAGCCTCGGGGCTCACAAAGGAAGTCAGTATCAATCCCAAAGACTATCCGATGGTCCGCTGGCGGTGGAAGGTCGAGAATCTGCTGCAGCGCAGCGATGTCAGCCGGAAGGATGGTGATGATTACCCGGCCCGGCTCTACATTACCTTCGCGTATGACCCGGAGCGCGTCAGCTTCGGGAGGAAATTGAAGTACAACGCAGGCCGGGCGATTTTTGGCGACATTCCCATTGCAGCCCTCAACTATATCTGGGAGACGAAGACACCGGTCGGTACGATCATTGAGAATGCCTATACTGATTTTGCACGGATGATCGTGGTCGAAAGCGGGCCGGCGAAAGTCGGGATATGGGTGGAGGAAGAGCGGAACATCTATGAAGACTATAAAAAGGCGTTTGGCGAAGAGCCGCCATTGATTAATGGCGTAGCGATTATGAGTGATACGGATAACACGAGCGATCGAGCGATCGCGTTCTACGGAGATATTGAGTTCAGGACGGCGACGAAGTAATGAATCGCCGGTTCTGGAGAAAACAAAAGGGGCCGGCCTGTACAGGGCCGGCCCCCTCAAGGACCGCTCCGCACCCGGGCGGGTGCGCGGATTCAATACGAGGGGTTACTGGACGGAATTCGCGAAGCCACCCCGTGTGATTTCGGCGCGGACCGTGTCCCCGACCTTCTTCTGCTTGATGACTTTCGTGCCCTGGCCGACATAGAGCTTCACCTGATTACCTTCATAGTCTTCGACGATGTAGGCGTTGCCATCAACCTGCTTCAGCGTGCCGCCCACGGTCTTCCAGGCCGGACCCGGCTTCGAGTCATGCTCCCCGCGCTTCGGCGCCTGGCCGACTTCGGGGACATGGCCGGCGCTGGAGGCCGCTGCCGCCGCGGACGAATGGTGCATGCCGGACGACTTCTTCTTCGCCTCTTTATCCTTGGCCAACGCCGGCGCAGCAGCCAGCGCCACCACGGCGAGGGCGGCAACAGCGATCGTCATCATTCGGTTCTTCATCATCTGGCTCTTCATCGACTACCTCCTTGAAATGAACGGTTCATAGCTCTTGGCTTGCAAACACAGCAAGGCACATGCCGACTAGCCATGAAAGTGGTTGTGCTTGAAAAAACCAGAGCTTAGAGGCGGCGGCCTAAGGTCGCACACGTAGAGGGTCTGTGGAGTGGAAAAAAACGGCATGCCGCCGTGCAAATCTGCCCAGGCAGGATCAGCACCCTAAAAACCGAGCATTCAATAGAAAAGCCGGTGGCTCGGCGCTTCCGCTTAGGAGACAGGGCGGATGTCCGTCGATTCTTTTCGTGTCCGTTCATTTACCTTTCTTTCGGCACTGCGTCTAATTCATCAGGCAGGGTCGGAAGGAGGGTGTTATGCGACCGGTCATTTCACAATCGAGTGCGGTTCTTCTCTCTTGTGTGTTGCTGCTGTCCGGATGTACGTCGACCTTGGTTCGCGACGAGGTAAAGCGAACAGCCGGATTGGATGGACATTGTGCCGGAAGTGAGTGGGTGGACGATTCGTCGCTCGCAGTCTTGCCGGTGCCGGTTGTGGCGTTTTTCGTGCCCCACTTTGATTTACATAAGATTACAAGCGAGGGGTATCTCAACCGGTGCGGATCCTCGACGCGGGTCGTGAATCGCGAGGTGTCAGTCAACACCGCGGCCTGCATTCCGGCCGGGCTGACCCGAATCATCACGTTAGGTATCTGGCAATGGTGTCCGGCCCATGTCGCCTGGTCGGCGGATGTATTGGCGGAGCAGACCAGGCCTGCCGCGCTGTCTCCCGAGGAGCAGAAAAGGCCGCGATCGTAACCAGGCAAGAACGAGGGGAGAGGTTGTTATGAAAAGGATAGGGGAGTGGAAGCTGTGGACGATGGGGCTTGTAGTTGCGGGATTTCTGACCGGGTGCGGCAGCGGCGGTGGAGAGGCAACGGTGAGTACAGCCGGCAGCGGCAGCGGATCGGCGGCCGCGACGGGGACTATTACAGGGTTCGGCAGTGTGTTCGTGAATGGCAAGAGGTTCGAGACAGATCATGCATCGTTTCTCGTGGATGACCAGCCTGGGACTCAGAGCGATCTCAAGCTGGGGATGACGGTGGCGGTAACGGGCACGCTGAGCAACAATCAGCGATCGGCAACGCTGGTTCGCCAGCAGGATGCGGTCGAGGGGCTGGTGCAGTCGGTTGCTGCCGATGGCTTGAGCCTCGTCGTCATGGGGCAGACGGTCTTGGTTGACAACACGACGATCATCGACAACAACATACCAGGGCAAAATATTCTCAACCTTCTCGCCGGGACCGATTTTGTGGAAGTGAGCGGCCATGTTCGTCCGAGCGGTGTGATCCAGGCGACATTCATCGAAAAGAAGCCGGCGGGGACGGTGACGCCGGAAGTGCGGGGATATGTCAGTGGCCAGAATGAGGCGGCGAGGACGTTCCGGATCGGAGCGCTCACGGTCAACTATGCGACGGCGGTGATCGGAGATATGCCGAATCCGGCGGGGAACGCCTGGAACGGTCTGTTGGTCGAGGCGAAAGGGACTGCTTTTACTGCGGCCACAACGACGCTCACCGCGACACAGGTGGAGCCGGAGCAGGACGGAGTCAGCGGCAATGTCGACGAGTTCGAGGTAGAGGGAATTGTAACGCAGGTCCTCGGTTCCGGAGATTTCTTTGTCGGATCAAGGCACGTGCAAACCACGGCCAGCACGGAATTTCGCGGGGGAGCGATCGACGAGATCGTCCTTGGAGCCAAGCTGTCGGTCGAGGGGCGGTTGGCCAGCGGGATTCTCATGGCGAATCACGTAAAGTTCCACGCCAGCGTGCGATTGGAGGGGAACATCGAGGTGGTCAATAGCGGCACACATACCGTCAGACTGGTTGGGCTCCCAGGAGTGACGGTGACTGCAAACAGTCAGACGACATTCGACGGTGGCGTGACCGGCGTAGCCGACCTGGTCGCGGGCCAGCACCTGCGGGTGCGTGGCCGGGTGAACGGAACGAATGGGGTCATCGCTACGCGCATCGAGCTTCGGTCTGCAAGTGACGATGTCGATCTCCAAGGGCCGGTCCAGGCAGCCGCCAATCCTGCGCTCACTATCCTCGGTGTAACCGTCAGTACCGCGGGATTGTCTGAGGATGAGTTCAAGGGAAGGAGTGACAGCAGTATCGGGCGAACCGCGTTTTTCAACGCGCTCTCGGTCGGGACTGTGGTTAAGGTCAAAGGGCGATTCAGTGGCGGGGGTGTGGTGTGGAGGGAAGCCGAATTGGAGGAGTAGGGAACCGTCGGGCAGGGTCAATGACAAGAGCAACTGGAGGAACAATCATGACTCATGGAAAAGAAATGGTCTGGAGAGAATTGATGCTCGGTGCAGTGGCCGGTATCATTTTGGTGGTGGGCGGGCCGGTGTTTGCTCAAGATGCAGACCCAGCCGATGCACCGGCCGTGCGGACTGACAATCGTGGTCCGGGGTCACTCAATAGCGGTCCGGGGTCGCTGCATAGCGGTCGGGATCGGCAGGGAGAGCGTGGCCGTCGCGGGGGGGATGATCTTCGCGTGGCGCAGGCCGACGATGTGCGGCAGGAAGATCGTCAGCAGGACCGTCGACAGGACCGGCAAGCTGATCGGCAACAGGATCGCCGAGAAGATCGGCGCGAAGATCCACGGGACGACCGTCGGTCGAATGCCGGGGGAGATGTGCGGGGATTGGATCGTGCGGATCAGGTGGCGGGCGAGCACGGGCGTGAAGGTCGGGACAATGCGCGGGCCGCGCAGCTGGATCGCCCCAATCGCATCGAGCGAGCGGAACGTCCGCAACGGCCGGAGCGCCCTGAGCGGCCGCAGAGACCGGAACGGCCGGAGCGGCCTGAGAGGGCCGGACGAAATTAGTCCAATGCCGAATATCAGGAGCGTCTGTGGAGCGGCGCCGGGAGACTTGCCCGGCGCCGCTATGGTATTGAAGCTGGCGTGAAGCGTAATGAGAGAAAGGATGCCGAATCGATGAGAGCGAAGAAGTGGGCCGGGATACTTGCCGGTGTGGTGGTGTTGGCGTTATGGGGAGTCGACGGACAAGCTGCAGACAAAGCCGATCAGGGTCCGGCGTCGCCGGAGCAGAATTGGCAGGTGGGCTTTACCCCGAGTTATAGCAGCGGAAAATTTGGAACGGATACGACCAGCACTTTTTTTTATGCGCCCTTATCGATTCGTCGGTTATTCAAAGATGGTGATGTGACGTTCGTCATTCCGTTCGTAACGGCAACATCCGATGGTCGAGTGACGCTGGTGGGAGGAAATCCTGTTGTGGTTCAAGACAACAGGGGAAGCAACAGTGGCTCAGGATCAAGTAGCTGCGAGCCAGGTGAAGACAAGCCATCCTGTCTCACTGGCCGAACACCAGGGAAGAAAACCACGACTGCTGGTCTTGGCGATATCATTCTCAAAGGCCGCTACTATGTCGTCGAAGAAGGTGATTTTCTGCCGCTCATTGCCGTCACAGGGCGGATGAAGCTGCCAACTGCTAGCGCTAGCCAGGGTTTGGGAACTGGGGCATTCGACTATGGGTTTGGGGTGGAGATGTCCAAGATGCTGGGGGAGAAGTGGATTGCATTTCTGGATGGAGGGTACAACATCATTGGGGATCCGGATGGCCTCACGCTTCAGAATCAGCATTGGTATGACGTAGGAGCCGGTTACTACGTCACACGAGATCTTTTGGCAAGTGTGTACTATGAAGAGTACCGCGCGATCACTCCCGGATTTGTGAATGCCCGTGACGTTTATTTTGCCATGAACTACACGGCTTCTGCTGCCTGGCGCTTCAGTGGCGGAGTCACGCTCGGGCTTTCCGACGGCGCTCCTGATTTTACCTTGACAATTGGAACCAGCTACCGCTTTTGAGAGGCGGTGTTGTTTACGAATCGAGGGATGGTGCGTCTAATGAATCAGATAGGCCAAAGCAGACCGTGTGGTGGCAACGAGCCAGAGTGAGCGGAGCGGTCGATGCCACTGGAACAGCGAGAAGGCCCTGACGATGCGCAGCTTGTGGCGCGCAGCCTCAAGCAGGATCATGAGGCTTTCGGCCAACTGATCGACCGGCATGCCACAGTGATCGTCAATCTGGCCTATCGGATGGTCGGGAATCGGGCCGAAGCCGAGGATCTGGCCCAGGAGACGTTTCTCTCGGCGTTCAAGGCCTTGTCAACCTTTCGGGCGGACTCAAAGTTTTCGACCTGGCTGTACCGGATTGCATCAAACAAGTGCAAAGACTGGTTACGCGTCAAGCACCCCGGACAGGCGCAGCAGGATGTCGATGTGGAGGAGATGCTGGATGTTCATGTGGCGGAGGAGCGGACGCCCGAGCAGCTGCTCTCTCAGCAACAGGTGGCGCTGGAATTGGAACGGGCGATCCAGCGATTGCCGCCTCTGTACCGGGAAGCGTTTATCTTGAAGCATGTCGAAGGGTTGAGTTACGAAGAAATGCAGGAGATTCTGGGTGTGAACGGCGATACCTTGAAGATGCGAGTCTATAAGGGGCGGGTGCAGCTCAGTCGAGAACTGGCGGAACTGAATCCGACGCGATAAGGTCCGGCGATTGATGTAGGGTGACGGCCATGGATGAACAGGAACTGATGGTGCAACGGTTTCTTGATCAAGATCTGACGCCGGAGGAGCGCGTGGTGTTTCTCCGGTCTGTGGATATCGATCCTGCGTTGCGCCGGACCTGGCTCAATCTTGAGATGGTGGTGGCCGAGGCGGCGCAACTTCCGAGAATGACTCCGTCGGCCAAGTTCCTTAGCCAATTGAAAGCCAAAGTGGCGTCTCCTCCTGTTCGTCTCTGGGATCGAGTGCGAATGGCGATCACCATGCCGCATACACTGGAATTGAATCTGGCCGGAGCGATGGCCGCAGCCTGCGTGGCGGTGGTGGCGATGGCGGGGGTGCTGCGGATGATGCAGGAGCGGATCGTGGAGGTGCCGGTGGGTCAGGCGCCCGTGCAAACGATTGCCTCCCCGGCGAATCCGGAACCCAAAGTCTTTGTCCGGCTGGTGTTGCTGCAACCGGGGGCACAATCGGTCTCGGTCGCAGGAGATTTCAATGGGTGGAATCCAGGGCAAACCAAGCTGCAGCGATCGGAGGGAGGGATGTGGACGGCCACCATTCCTCTCAAACCCGGGCGGTATCAATATATGTTTGTCATCGACGGCAAGCAATGGATTGCCGATCCGCTGGCCGGCGAAGCGTCCGGCGATGGATTCGGATCAGAAAATGCGGTGCTCGATGTCAGTATCTAAACCTAGGATCCGTTCCCTTGCATCGAAGCGGGCCGTCAGTTACTCTTCGGTCCATGATGAGCGGAATCAGAGCTGCGATTCTCGTAATGGTATTCGCCGGGATGCTGAGCGGGTGCGTGTCGGCGATCAAGCCGGATTTCCCCAGGCCGGTCACGGGCGGCGTGCGGTTTACGCATCTGGCGCCTTCGGCCCACACCGTGTACGTCGTGGGTTCGTTCAATGGATGGGTCAAGGGTGCGACACAGATGAAACAAGCAGGGAAGACCGGGGTGTGGACCGCCGAGGTGCTCATGCAGCCGGGGGAATATACGTTCATGTACCTGGTTGACGGGAAAGAGTGGGTCGTGCCGCCGCTGGCGGAGGATTTTGTGACGGATGGATTTGGACAGACCAACGGAGTCGTGATCGTTCGGTAACGCGATGCGCAGGACCACGAACATACAGATATATCTGGTCGGGCTGGTGATGTGTCTGGGCACGTCGCCCGCACTGGCGGACTCCCTCTCGACGCAGGATCGGGAGGAGATCAATCGGCTGCGCTCGGCTCAAGGCCATTCCGCTGAAGAAGTGAACGGCCTTCTAGAGCAGGTGATCAAAGCCGGTGAGAAGGGGCTGCCGACCGAACCGCTGGCAAACAAAGTTAAAGAAGGCCTGGCCAAAGGCGTCGAGCCGAAACGCATCGATCCGGTCGTGCGCCAGCTGGTCACGCACTTTGAATCGGCACAGGAAATTCTGCAAGAGTCGACAGCCAAGGGAATGGTTGATGCATTGCAAGGCAATCGCCAACGGGCGCTCGAAGGGTTGGCCGAGGCGTTGAGCCGCGGCACAACAGCCGAAGAGGTGCGGGAGCTGGCGAAGACCTCGCAAGGGGGAGGGGGCAAGGTTTCGCAAGAGTCGCTAGCCTCCGGTGCGAAGAGTCTGGCGATTCTCAAAGAAGCTAGAATTCCCTCGAAGGATGGCACGGCGCTGGTCGCGGAAGGCATCCGGCAGGGCTACCGGTCGGCTGAGTTGGCCGATCTTGCCCGCGAACTCAAGCGGCGGGGTTCCGATATTCAGCAGGGCCGGGTCAATCTCCAGAACATCAAAGACCAGGTGTCGAAAGGTCAGCGTGCAGATCGGATCTTCCGCGACAGCGATCAAGGGGGATCCGGGAGTGGCGAGCGGATGGACCGCAGCGGCAGCTCAGACCGCGGTGGCCGGGATGATCGCGGCGGTCATGATGACCGCAGTGGCAGCGGCGGCCGCGATGACCGGGGCAGCCGGCCAGACCGGAGCGGGAGCGGTCATGGCGGACGCGATCACTAACGCGACGTTTGGCGGTATGGTCACCCCGTTCCGCGTGCCGTCTTACTTCTGTTCGTGCATCCTCTGAATTTCTGGACAGCTTTCTCACCTCCTGCTACACAAGCCTATGCAGTATTTCCCGGGTTCAGATCCTGTCAACGGATCTGACGGCCGCGCGTTGAGTCAAACACGGGATATCACCTTTTATCCTACGGAGGTACCGATGAAGACGATCGTATTGGCTGTTCTTGCGGTGACGCTCGGTATGAGCGGGACGGTCTTTGCCCAGGCTGAAACGCCGGTCATTGATCAGCGCCAGGCGAACCAGGAGAAGCGGATCGATCAGGGCATTGCCAGCGGCCAGTTGAATCAGCGGGAGGCCAACCGCCTGGACCGCGAGCAGAACCGGATCGACCGTATGGAGAATCGGGCGAAGGCCGACGGGGTCGTGACGGATAAAGAACGGGCTCGAATCGGTGCTGCTCAGAATCGCGCTTCGCGCCATATCGCGCGTGAAAAACACGATGCCCAGGGAGCCCGGCATCGGTAGTTCGGACATGGGGGATGAACGAAGACGGCGCCAGGAAGATAGTCCTGGCGCCGTTTCTGTTTGATGAGTGAGATAAACCTATCGGCCGCGGCCGCCACGATCGGCGCGGCGGTCTTCCCGACGATCCTGCTGCCGATCCATTTGACGATCTTGCTGGCGATCCTGCTGCCGGTCCATTTGACGGTCCTGCTGCCGGTCTTCGCGTCGATCTTCCCGACGATCATTCTGCCGGTCTTCCCGGCGGTCCTGCTGCCGATCCTGTTGCCGATCCGCGCGCCGATCTTCCTGGCGAACATCGGCCTGTGCAGAGGCGAGGCTGGGGTTCAAGACCCCGGCCACCGGCAGAGCAGAGAGGATGGCGAGACCCATCAGAATGCTGGTTTTCACAATGGCGGTTGGCTTCATAAGAAATCCTCCGTGAGAGCGTAAGAATGGGTGCAGTGTGTTGGCGAGTGAGGGGCCGCTTCTCTGCTCTCTGGAGGAAGGCCTCTCAATGCCGTTCTATGGGTTAGACGGGGGGTGCAGAAAAATGTAAACGCACGGTCAATGCAGAGAAAATAAAAAGCCCGCCACGGGAGGGTGGCGGGCTTGATGGAGCGCACAGCAGCGGAAGTGTTACCGGAACACGCCGGCCAGCACGGCCGGGCTAAATCCGACGCTCACCGTATCTCCACTCCGGACTTGTGGAACAACTTGTCCATCCTGGGAATTCAGTTCCATTTCGCCGCAAAGGAGTTGCGTGGCCGGCGCCGGACAGGCCACCAGAACCATCGTGCCGACGGAGACGCCATTGATAAAGACATTCTGGGGAGAAATCGTGGAGCCGGCCAGATCTTCGGCCTGGACGTTCAGGCGTTTCCGATTGCCGCGCTCACGGTATTCGGCCTTGCCGGATGCCGCGCCGCTGACCATGCTGGCCTTTAAGCGGACCTCTGCCGATTGGGCCTGGGCCGGCAGGGTTGATGCGACCATTACGCCGACGAATGCAACGAGAGAAAGAGACAGTCCGATCTTTGTCATAGTGACCTCCAGATTGAATATATGGCCACGGCCTTGCCGCACATTCTCCTGTGGCCTCCCCCACGGCACGATGGGTGGAGAATGGAGCACAGAAGGACACGTGGCCTCCTGAAGAGTCAGACGAGGGAAATGCCAATTCGTAAATAGAACATCCTAGTGGGATGACATTTGTTTCAGTAAAAGGCCGTGTGTGTAGGCTATAGGAGGCAGGTGAAGATGAGCAGCGCAAGGGGGGGGAGAGCGAGGCCGCGGATAGAAAGGCTGGTTTCGTGGATGGAATGACCCTGCTAGAATGCCGCTATGCAAGTCGTGACGACCCACCACAATGCGGATTTCGACGGCCTGGCCTCGATGGTCGCTGTACGGAAATTGTACCCCGATGTACGATTGGTGCTGTCCGGCGGGGCGCAGGAGACCGTGCACGCCTTTCTCTCAGCACATGATCTGAATCTCACCAAGCTCAAAGATCTCGATCTCGCGCAAGTGTCAACGTTGATTCTGGTCGATACCCATGAGCCGGAGCGCATCGGCCTGTTCAAGCAATGCTGGCTGGATCCGAAGGTCGAGGTGCAGGTGTTCGATCACCATGGAGCAGATTCCTGCCGGACCGGGATACCGGTGCCCGGGAAAACCATCAGCCAGGTCATTGAGACGGTCGGCGCGACGGTGACGATGCTGATTGAACGGGTACGGGATGCCGGTGTGCCGGTTACGCCGCTCGAAGCGACTGTGTTGGCGCTCGGCCTCTACGATGAAACCGGGTCGTTCTCCTATTCCTCCACTACTCCGCGCGATCTGCAGGCCGCGGCGTTCCTTCTTGGCACAGGGGCGGATTTGAAACTGGTGATGCAGACGTTGCGTCGGCCGCTCGACCCGAACATCGTCGCGTTGCTGAACGATTTGCTGCAGCATAGCGATGTGCACTATCTGGAAGGCCGGAAGGTGCTGGTGGCGACGAGCACCTTCGACCGCGATCGCGTGGAAGCGGCGGAAGCGGTGCATCAACTGGCCGAGCTTGAGGGCGTGGATGCGGTCGTGGTTGCCGTGGTGAACGAGGAGCATGTGGAAGTCATCGGGCGCAGCCGTGTGCCGGAGATCGATGTCGGATGGATCGCGCAGGAGTTCGGCGGCGGCGGGCATGCGGTCGCGGCTGCCGCGATCGTCAAAGGGCAGACACTCACGGAGGTGAAGGAGCGACTCGTCCAGTTACTGACGGAGCGGTATCGGCCGACGCTGTTGGCGAAAGATGTCATGACCAAGCCGGTCAAGACGATCGGCGGAGACGCCACGGTCGGCGAGACGGAACAACGGATGACCAATTATGGCGTGAACGTGCTGCCGGTGTTGGACGGCAAAGATCGCTACGCCGGGCTGGTGAGCCGGGAACAGATCCAGAAGGCGCTCTTTCACCGGTTGGACAAGCTGACGGCGGCCGATATTCTCCAGGCTGATCAGTTCACCGCTCATCCGGACACCGATTTCTATACGATCGAGCAGGCGATGCTGGAGCGTAATCAGCGGTTTGTTCCGATTCTTGAGGGCACGAGAGTCGTCGGGGTGATCACGCGCACGGATTTGCTCCGGGCCTGGCATAACGATGTCCTGCGTTCCGTGAGGCTTCGCCCCAAACTGGCGGACCCTACCGGCGTGCCCGGGCTGCTGCATCACCGTACGCTCAAGCGACAATTACAGGACAAGCTGCCGCCGCGTCTGTTTACGCTGCTCAAGGAGGCCGGCCAGCTGGCTGACCGGCTGGACCTGCCGCTCTATGTGGTGGGCGGCTGTGTGCGGGATCTGTTGCTCGGGATCCAAAACCTTGATCTCGACCTGGTGGTTGAAGGCGACGGGATTGCATTTGCGCGCAAGCTCGCGGCGGAACAGTCGGGACGCGTCAAGGTGCATGACCGATTCGGCACCGCGGTGATCGTGCTGCCGGACGGGTTCAAGCTCGACGTGGCCACTGCCCGCACCGAATATTACGAATATCCGACCGCGCTTCCGACCGTCGAGCAAAGCTCGATCAAAAAAGATCTGTACCGCCGTGATTTCACAATCAATGCCCTGGCGGTCCGCCTCAACGGCCGTGGATTCGGGGAGGTGCTTGATTTTTATGGCGGTCAGCGGGATCTGAAGAATCAGGTCATCCGCGTGCTCCATAGTCTGAGTTTCGTCGAAGATCCGACCCGGGTGTTCCGCGCGATCCGGTTCGAGACGCGGTTCGGGTTTCATCTCGGCAAAGACACCGTGGCGCTGATCAAGGCGGCGGTGAGAATGGCGCTCTTTAAGAAACTCTCCGGCCACCGGCTCTTAGAGGAGTTGAAGGCCCTCTGTTCGGAGCGGGAGCCGAAGTCCGGGGTGAAGCGGCTGGCCGAGCTCGACCTCCTCCGATTCATTCATCCGAAGCTCGTCTGGACGTCACGGTTGGAGAAGTTGCTCCTCGCCGTCGAAGAAACCCTCGATTGGTATCGGCTGCTCTACTTGGATCACAGGCTGGAGTCCTGGCTGGTGTACATGATGGCGATTGCGGCGGTGTTGCCGGATCGCGGGGTGTCGGATCTCTTGAAGCGGTTTCCTTTCAGTGAGCGTGAAGCCACGACATTGAAAGCGATGCGGGGCGGAGCCCACCGTTTGCTGCGGCAGCTGAGCAAGCAGCCGCCATTGAAGCCGTCCGGAGTCTTCCGGGCATTGGAAGGAGTGCCGGATGAAGCGCTCCTGGCCATCATGGCCCAGAGCCCATCCGACCGGGTGAAACGGCAGGTGTCGGCCTATCTCACCTCCTGGAGGCAGGCGAAACCGTTGCTTACGGGGAAGGATCTTCAAGCCATGGGTATCAAGCCGGGGCCGATCTACAGCCAGGTGCTGAGCCGTCTTCGTGACGCGCATCTGGACGGGCTCGTCAAGACAGAGTCAGACGAGCGGACGTTCATCGAGAGCCTCATCCGCCGTTGATGGCGGGAAGAGATTAGTTCGACGGTGAAATCGTCAGCGAGACTTCATTCGGAAGCAGCAGCGTCACATTGGCCTGGTTGCTGCCATCCGGTTGAATCAGCGCGAACAGCGGGACGGGCTGCGGGACGGTGGCCGGCGGCATAGTCAACAGGGCCGGAAAGTCGATCAACGGCGAGATCGTGGCAAGGCTCGCAAGTCTCAACCTGAATGCCATCAGGATGTCGCGAAGCCGTGCGGACTGCTCGTCCTGTGAGAGGGATTGATTCGTGACAATCCCGATCTCCCATAGCGGCTTGGTGATGGTGACGGGAAATGTGAGCCCGACCTGCCTGGCCGCCGGCGTCACGTCGATCAAAATCCCGGACTGAATGGCTTCCTCCCGGTCTCTGATGACCGGGGTATCCGCGTTTGCCGCGGGGTTTCCCGCCGCATCGTTCTGCGTCGGAGTTATCTCTCCGGCAGGCCCTTCGTGTGAGGGGGGAGCGGCGAGCGATGCGGGCTCCATGTCGGCGAGCACGGCCTCGATTTCCGGCACAGCCGGAACGAGTTCTTTCGGCAGTGCATTCACGATCCCCTCATAGACGGCCCGTGCGGAGGCCGACCAGGCATCGTTGAACGGGCGCCCGGCGAATGCGGCGTCCGCCGCCTTCTTTTCATCGTGTGTCAGTGCTTTGGGAGCGGTGTTGTGTGTCATGGTTGATGAGATAAGCCGGATCAGACGAAGGTCAAGGGCCAGGGGAGTCGAGGTGAAGCGCGCGGAAGTCCCGTGCTATAGTTTCCAGCATGGCTCGAATGGACTATTATCAAGTGTTGGGCGTTTCGCGCGAAGCGTCCGATGAAGAGATCAAAAAGGCCTATCGCAAGCTGGTCTTCCAGCACCATCCCGACAGGAATCCCAACGGCAAAGACGCGGAAGCGAAGATTCGCGAGATCAACGCGGCCTACGAAATCGTGGGCGATGCCGAGAAGCGGCGGAGCTATGACCGGCTCTATTGGGGCGACGAGCCGCGCGCGGATGTGGTGGATGTATCGGTCATTCTCCACGAGATGGAGCAGAAGCTTTTTGATGAGGGCCGGAAAGAACTCTTCGCGCTCTTGGTAAAGGATGTGAAGCGGGTGAAGGCGGAGTTGGCTGTCTTGCGAGCGCGGACCGTGGCGGCGCAGGGCTACGATACGTTCAAGGAAGATCTGGTGGCAGAGCGGGGTGCGGAAGTCATGGATGACTTTCTCACTGACGAGATGGAAGCGCGCAAGGGCCGGCTAGTCGAGGTGGCCGCCGAGATGATGGTGTCCCAAGGGGTCGTGAAAAAAAATGACGAAGGCGGCTTCCGAGCGCTGCGGGGACAACTGGAAGACAGTTTCAGAAAAGGCCGTATCCACGGCTATGCCTCGGCGCTGGAATTGTTCTATGAAAGACGGTAAGCGGAAAAGGTAAACCGTCGGAGGGCTGACTCCAGGAACGGTTCACGCCATCGCCAGCGGTCCTGCCACAAATTTCCCTGCCTGCATCACGCCCATGATTTTGCTGCGGTCCCGCAGGATCTCAATCTGTTTCAGCGGATTCCCATCCAGAATGACCAGATCCGCCTGCCGGCCTCTCGTGAGGGTGCCGACCGTGTCGTGGATGCCGATCAAGCGCGCCGCGGCGGCGGTGGAGGCCAGGATTGCCTCCATCGGATTCATGCCGAAGGCGACCATCCGCTCTAATTCCTGCGCGTTCTCGCCGTGATAATTGAAGGGGGTTCCTGCGTCGGTGCCCATGGCGATGCAGAGTCCGCTCTGGTGGGCTTTCTTGAAACTGGCTTGATGGCGTTTTGTCATGGCCCGGGCTTTGTCCAGAGCGCTGGCGGGAATCCCGCAGCCGGGCCGTCCTGCCGCGGTGGTGGAGAGCGCGGAGAGCGTCGGGACCATGTAGACGCCGTGTTGTTTCATCAATTCGCCGGCTTCATCGTCGAGCAGCGTGGCATGTTCGATAGAGTGGACGCCGGCGCGAATCGCGTTTTTCATGCCGGTCGCGCCGTGGGCGTGGGCGGCAACTTTTTTCTGCGCCCGGCGGGCGGTCGCGACGGCGGCGGTCAGTTCATCCATGGTCATCTGCGCCTGATCCGGTGACGTGCCGGGAGTGAGGACGCCGCCTGAGGCGATGACTTTGATCACCCCGGCGCCTGCGGCCAACTGCGCGTCGACGGCCCGTTGGACCTGCTCGACTCCCTCGACTTCCTGGCCGATGAAACGGGCATGGCCGCCGATCATGCAGATGGCGAGTCCGGCGCCGACAATGCGGGGACCGGGCAGGATGCCGGCCTCAATCGCCGCTTTTAATACGAAGATAGAATGATCGCGGGAGCCGACGTCGCGGATGGTCGTGAAGCCCGACTCCACCGTCTGCCTGGCATGCCGGGCCGATTTCAAGAGTGTCATCGAGGGGGATTCCGATTCGACGGTCGCGACGACGTCCGGTTCTCCGCCCAGACAGAGGTGCACGTGACAATCGATCAACCCGGGAATGACGGTCAGGCCGCGACCGTTCAGGCGAGTGACCCCTTTCGGGATCGTCGTCGTGCGGCTCGATCCTGCGGCGACGATCTTGCTGCCGCGAATCAGAATGGTGGCGCGTTCGATCGTGTGGCCGGTTCCGTCAATGAGACGCACATGCTGAATGGCGATGGCCATGGGACTATTCTCCAACCGGGAAGGTGATCACGATACCGCCCATCACGTCGTTCAACTTGAAGTCGCGGCGCGGGCTGTTGGGGTGCTGGTTGTGGCAGTCGACGCAGGCTTGCGAACCGGCCCGGTCGGCATAAATGGCCTGGAAGTAGCGTGTGCCGCCTTTGGTGATAAAGCCGTAGTGCGGCTTGTCGGGGTTTTTGTCCACGGCGGCGAGGCCGAGCCGTTCGAAGTCGCTGTTGGGCCCGTTCCACACGTAGATCGGAGTCAGGCTGGCCAGGCGAAATGAGAACTTTAAATCTTTCATCGACACGAGCCGGCCGGACTCCATAAGGTACTGGGCGGGCAGGGCGACGCCGCGTTCGTCTTTCCAGTGTTCATGCGCCTGGATGCCTTCCTTCTGCAGTTTCACGACGACGTTGTCTGTGTAGTTGTTGCGGTTGGCTTCGAGCAGGGCCTGGATAAAAGCCGCGACTTTTTCCGGCGACACCATATCCGTCTTCATGGAATTGGCCATCGTCAGTTTGAAGACCCAGAAAAAGACTACGCTCATCAGCGCAAAGGTGATGGCGCCCAATACCACCAGCAGGGGACGGTTCATGTGCAAAACTCCTTCTACATTGCCCGGCTATAGATGCGCGCGGCCGCTTGCAGCGCAACGCCCGGCGTCGACAGCCATCCGTATCGAATAAATATCTCTTCGAGCGCATTGAGAAAGGTCAGAACATTTGCTTCCGTGCAGGACTCGCCCATCAATCCGATGCGCCAGACCTTGCCTTTGAGCGGGCCCAGTCCTCCGCCGATCTCGATGCCGAATTGCTGCAGAAGTTGCTGCCTCACCGCTCCTTCGTCGAGATGCGGCGGGACCGTCACGCAGCTCAGCATCGGCAGCCGATGTTCGGCTGACGGAAGCGGCGTCAGTTCGAGTTCCATCAGGCCGGCCACTAACGCGTCGCTGTTGAGCTGGTGCCGCGCAAATCGAGCGGGCAATCCTTCCTGCTCGATCAATCCCAGCGACTCTCGTAAGGCATAGAGCATCGAGACCGGCGCGGTGTGATGATAGGCGCGCGAGCCCTCGGCCCAGTAGTCCGCCACCAGCCCCATGTCGAGATACCAGCTTTGGCAGGGGGTGCGGCGGCTTTTGATGACGGAGAGGGCTTGCGGGCTCAGTGTGAGAGGCGCCAGACCCGGCGGGCAGCTCAGACATTTCTGCGTGGCGCTGTAACAGACATCGATGCCCCAGCGGTCGACGTCCACGGGAACCCCGCCCAGCGACGTGACCGCATCGACGATGAGCAACGCCTGGTGATTTCTGCACATCGCCCCGACCGGTTCGAGCGGTTGCCATGCGCCGGTGGATGTTTCGGCGTGGACGAGCACCACCGCTTTCACCGGACTCGAACGGCGTAACGCGGTTTCGATCATGTCGGGGGGAATCACTTGGCCCCAGGGTACGTCCAGCTTGATGGCTTTGCCGCCGCATCGTTCGACCACGGTCGCGAGGCGGGTGCCGAAGACTCCGTTGACGCCGACGATCACCGCGTCTCCCGGTTCGACTATGTTGACGATCGCCGCTTCCATTCCGGCTGATCCGGTTCCGGACACGGCGATCGTGAACGGGTTGGTCGTGGCGAACAACGGCCGGAGCGACTGCTGAATATCGTTCATGACGGTCAGAAACGCAGGGTCGAGATGTCCAAGCAGCGGCGCAGAAAGGGCCTGCAGCACGCGGGGGGGCACCATGCTGGGGCCGGGACCCAGCAGGAGGCGCCGGGGAGGGAAAAAGTCGCGCATCGAACGAAAGTCTCCGAAAGGTTTTGCGGGGTTAGTATAGCCAAGTCCGGCCTAAGAGGCCACGTGAATAGTGGCGGCCTGTTGCAGATCCCTCTAGCCATTTCGAGGGATAGGTGACGGCAAGGCCCCGATGGTATAGTCCCCCCTATGCATGATGTCCTGAGGCCAGATGGCGACCGGTCTGAGTTGACCGAACAGAGGGGTGCGGCGGGTCGTTCACCGTTTGCCGGCCCGGATCGGCCGCGTTTTTCGTTGTCGGTAAGTCTGTTCGCCGCCACACTTCTGATCTCAGCGTTGGGAGCCTTGCTGTGGCTCTCGTCCCACTCATCCAGGCTGGAGCGTTTTGACGACCCCGAACGGGCGCTCGATTTGATGGTCAGCCGGACCATGGAGGCACAGGACGGGCTTCTTCTGGCTCCGGACTGGCAGAAGCGGGTGACCGAGTGGACCGCCGGCAGCAACGATGCAGAGCGCCTGCAGGCGATCACCTGGTATCAGGAACTTGTCCGGGAGACGGATTCCCCTTCGGCGAAGTTACGCCTGGCGATTTTGCAGGCGGAATCAGGACGGAAACCCGAAGCCCTTGCCATGGCAAAGACCTGGCTCGGCGAAGAGGAGCCGCTTTCCCTCTATGGATCACTGATCGATGCGGCTTATGGCGACGATCCGCTGACGGGCGACTACGAACAGCAGTTGCAATCGGCTCTGGCCGAGGTTCTGCCGGCCGGATGGTTTTACAATCACCTTGCCTCGGCATTAGCGGAGCGAGCGGACGATATCCGGCTCGGCATCGCGATCAACCAACAGATTCACGATCGGGGCAAGCGGCTGCAAGTCCGTGCCCAAGTGCTGACCGGAGCCGAACTGCTGTGCCTCATCGGCGGGTCCGTCCTGTTGCTCCGGTATGCCTGGCAGACTATCCGACGGGAAGATGGATTGAGAGTGCATCGGCCCGGGATGCCGCCGCCCTGGCCGGGAGGCATCGGCACCGCGGTGTTGCTCCGCGGCGGCGCACTGGGGGCAGTGCTCTCGCTTGCCTTTATCTCCATGGCGCCGTCGGAGAATGTCTCGTTGCGCGCCGTCGCGATTCCAGTGGCCAATCTGCCGCTGTTGGCGATGGCGTACTACTACCTGCTCAGACCGGCGGGATTGAATGTCCTGACCGGATTCGGTTTGCAGATTCCCTGGCAGCGGGTCGGACGTCTGGCCGGTGCGGTGCTGGCGTTGGTTGCGGCCGGGTTTTGGGGCGAGTGGGTGATGGGGCGGGTGGCGGAATCGCTCCAGTTGGCCAATCACTGGACAGAGTGGTTCGATCCCGATCTGGTCTGGGCATCAGGGCCGGTGCTGACGATCAGTCTGCTCGAGTATGTTGTTTTCGCTCCGATCTTCGAGGAACTGGCGTTTCGTGGAATTCTGTATGCAATCCTGCGCCGCCGGCTGTCACCCATGCCGGCGGCGATGATCAGCGCCTGCATCTTTGCCGCGGCGCACGGATACGGCCTCATCGGGTTCATCAGCGTGTTCTGGAGCGGTCTGCTCTGGGCCTGGTTGTACGAGCGAACCGGCAGCCTGATTCCGGGCATGATCGCGCATGCGATGAATAATTTGCTGGTGTGTCTGACCGTCATGGCTCTGCTTCGCTAGGAGGACGGTGAAACTGCCTTCCAGCGGCGTTCTCGCTTCGTCAAAATCCTCAATGTACCCCTGAGGGTACACCTCCGGTTTTGACTCAGTTGCGGCCTTGCTGGAAGATCAGTTTGACCGTCCTCGGTGACGCGACTATCGGAGAGCCGGCTCGATCAAGCTCAGTGCAGAGAAAAGATCGTGGTGGCGAATCGTGTAGCCGAGTTGCTGTGTGAGCTTAGTGGTGGAGATGCGCTTTCCCGGGTCTTGTGTGACGGCGGTCTGGACGGGTTGGATATCCCATTGCTGTGCCGCCGTCTTGCAGAGAGCGTCCCATGTGCGGGGTTGGCCGTCACTCACGTTATAGGCTTCGCCGGGAGTCCCTCGTTCGAGGGCGGCAAGACAGATCGCCGCGAGATCTTCGACATGGATCAGGTTGACGAATTTTGGTGAAGGGCCGACGCGGCCTGTTCTGATCCAATCGAGGGGATTGCGTCCGGGTCCATAGATGCCGGCCACACGTAGAACGACGGCGCCGCAGTCCTTGCGGAGGAATTCTTCCCCCTGGACGCGAGGCTTCGTAAGATCGACCGGAGCCGCTTCATCGATCCAGGGTGGCGGGTATTGCCGATCGCTCTCAAGGTCGTAGGCGGAGGTGCTGCCGAGTACCACCAGTCGGCCGATCGAGCCTCTTCGGGATTCGATAAATTCCCGGACGAGGTCGAGCGGCATTGCAGGAAAGCACCAGATAAGATCGGCATCGGGCGGGAAGCGCGCCCACGTGTCAGGTCGGGATAAGTCGAACCGGAGGCGTTGGCCTTCCGGCAGATGGCCAAGGTGCCGTTCAGGGGTTCGGCTGGTGGCGACGACACTCGGTGAACGCTCTAATGCGAGATGCAGGAGAAAGCGGGCGGTGTAGCCTGAGCCGAGGATAACGAGGGGATTGTGTGGCACAATAAGTGGTCTCCGTCTGTAAATGGAGACAGTGTGCCAGCGGTGCTTCACGAGAGTCCATTGAAATCCCTGCGGATTGTGTTGGCACATGTTTTTCATGGTGATATAAATTGAGCAGGGATCGTGTTACGGGATACGAACCAAAGGATTTGCATATGAACATGAACGTTCGAATGATGTCAGGCCTGATGGTGCCGATGCTGCTCCTGTTGAGCGGGTGCACGGGAGGCGATGGCGGGAGTGGGGGAGCAAGAGAGGGTACTGTTGGTTCAACTGCCCTGGTCTATGTCGCGAATGGAAGCGACAATACTGTATCTGCCTATACGATTGGAGCAGGTGGGGTGTTAACACCCACTTCCCCGGCAACCTATGGAACGGGGGTAAGTCCTCGCGGGGTGACGGTGTCAACTAATGGGACGTTTGTTTATGTGACGAATGGTACTCCTAACAATGTATCCGGCTATACAATAGGAGCCGGCGGAGTCTTGACCGCAACATCGCCGGCGACTTTTACAACGGGAAATTCTCCTCGCGGGGCGACGGTGTCGCCGAATGGCCAATTTCTTTATGTGGCGAACAATACAGGAAACACGGTGTCGGCCTTTACAATAGGAGCTGGTGGCACCCTCACTCCTACCTCACCCTCAACGTTTGCAAGTACGGCTCCTCTTCGTGTCACGGTAACCCCGGACGGGCAATTTCTCTACGTGACGAATCCAACTGCCAATACCGTGTCTGGATTCCTCATAGGGGCCGGAGGAGTGCTGACTCCAACGACACCTGCCACGTTCGCGACTGGAGCAAGTCCGCAGTGGGTGGCTGCATCGCCCAATAGTCAATTCCTATATGTGACGAACAATGGCGGAAATACTGTATCGTCATTTACCATTGGAGCAGGAGGAGTGCTTACTCCAACTTCCCCGGCTACCGTTGCAACTGGCTTATCGCCGCAAGGGGTAGTCGTGACGCCAAACGGGCAGAATGTCTATGTGGTGAACAGTGGGGGAGATACGGTTTCAGGTTATGCTATTGGGGGAGGTGGGGTGCTCACACCTACTGCGACAGCGACGTTCGCTACTGACTCAAACCCCAACGGGATTACCTTGTCATCAGATGGGCAGTATGTGTATGTGGCGAATGGTAGTAGCAACACAATATCCGGATTTACAGTCGGGGCGGGGGGAGTTCTCTCTGCCACTTCGCCGGCTACGTTTGGGACAGGATCAGGTCCAGTTGCGATTGCAAGTCCCGGCCGCCCGTAATTGAGTTTGTCGATCATTCGATCCTAAGGCCCGTGGTGCATTCTCGCGCCACGGGCTTTTTCTTGTGCTGGTCGCTCCCTTATAAAGTGGCTTTCCTGGTCATAGAGTCCCTTCTTATGGCGTGGTAAGATTTCACGCCATGCCGCTCTCTTCTTTTCATCCTCTCATCGCCGAATGGTTCCGGTCGCAGGTTGGGCAGCCGACGGATGTGCAGCGGCAGGCCTGGCCGGCGATTCAGTCCGGTGCCGATGCGCTGATCGCCGCGCCGACCGGGTCGGGCAAAACGCTTGCGGCGTTTCTCTCCTGCATCGACAGTCTGTTCAAACAAGCTGTCGCTCGTGAACTCGACGAACACACACAGGTCCTCTACATCTCGCCGCTCAAGGCGCTGAGCAACGATGTCCAGAAAAACCTCCAAAAGCCGCTGGCTGAGATCGGGCAGCTGGCATTGCAGGCGGGCTTGCTGCTCCCGGAACTGCGGGTGCTGGTACGTACCGGCGATACGCCGATGGCGGACCGGCAGCAGATGCTGAAACGCCCGCCGCATATCCTCGTGACCACGCCGGAATCCCTCTTCATCCTGCTGACGGCGGAGAAAAGCCGCCGGATGCTGCAGACGGTCCGGACCGTCATCGTCGACGAAATTCATGCGCTGGCGCCGAACAAGCGCGGCGCGCATGTGGCGCTGTCGCTGGAACGGCTTGAAGCGCTCACGTTGGTCAAGCCCCAGCATATCGGTTTATCGGCGACCCAGCGGCCGATCGAACTGGTTGCGGAGTTTCTTGTCGGGGCTCGTCCGCGTCCGGCGATCATCGACGTCGGCCACCGCCGCGAGTTGGATCTGGCTGTTGAAGCGCCGAGGGATGAATTGAGCGCCGTGGCGACGAACGCCATCTGGGCCGATGTCTATGATCGTGTCGCTGAGCTCGTTCGGCAGCATCGCTCGACGCTGGTGTTTGTGAATACGCGACGCCTGGCCGAGCGGGTTTCGCACTATCTTGAAGAGCGGCTTCAGGATCTCGGCCCTGACGCCGTGGCGGCGCACCATGGCAGTTTGTCTCGGCAGATCCGTCTGTCGGCGGAAGAGCGATTGAAGACCGGCAAGACGCGCGTCGTGATTGCCACGGCTTCGCTGGAATTGGGTATCGATGTCGGCACGGTCGATCTCGTGTGCCAGATCGGCTCGCCGCGCGCGATCGCGACCGGGTTGCAGCGAATCGGCCGCGCGGGCCATTGGATCAGCGCAGTTCCCAAAGGCCGGATCTTTGCCATGACGCGCGATGAATTGCTGGAGTGCGCGGCGCTCGTGCGCGCGATTCGCCGGGGGATGCTGGACCGGATCGAGATTCCGTCCGCCCCGCTCGATATTCTGTCCCAGCAGATTGTCGCCGCGGCGGCGAGCCAGGCCTGGACGGAAGACGAGTTGTTTGCACTGTGCCGCCGGGCCTACTCCTACCGGGATCTTTCCCGGTCCGAGTTCGACGCGGTGCTGCAGATGCTGGCCGACGGGATCGCCACGCAACGGGGGCGGGGGCTGGCCTATCTGTTTCACGACCGGATCAACCGCCGGATCAAGGGGCGGCGAGGAGCGAGGCTCGCGGCGATCACGTCCGGGGGCGCGATTCCCGATACGGCGAATTATGCAGTGGTGGCGGAACCCGATGGCACGGTCGTGGGGTCGGTCGACGAAGACTTTGCCGTCGAGAGTCTGGCCGGGGATATCATGCTGCTGGGCAATACGTCCTGGCGCATCAAAGGCATCGAGGCGGGAAAAGTTCGCGTGGAAGATGCGCAGGGAGCGCCGCCCAACATTCCGTTCTGGCGAGGGGAGGCGCCGTCGCGGACAGCCGAACTATCGTCCGAGGTGGCGGAAATACGGCAGGAGATTGCCGCGCGCGTCTCTTCCTCAGGGACGGCAGTCAGCCATCAGCAGTCAGCCATCAGCTGGCTGAAACAGGAATGCGCGCTGGATCAGCGGGGCGCGGAGCAGGCGGTGGCCTATGTGACGACGGGGATCGCCATGCTGGGAACTGTGCCGACACAAGACACGATTATTGCCGAACGGTTTTTTGACGAAAGCGGCGGGATGCAGCTGGTGTTGCATGCCCCGTTCGGCGGCCGGATCAATCGCGCCTGGGGTCTGGCGCTACGCAAGCGCTTCTGCGTCACCTTCGATTTCGAGTTGCAGGCGGCGGCGACGGATAACGGCCTGGTGATCTCGCTGGGAGAGAAGCACAGTTTCCCGCTGGAGTCGGTCTTCAGCTATCTCCACTCGAAGTCCGTGCGCGAGGTTTTGATTCAAGCGGTGCTGCTGGCGCCGATGTTCACGACTCGCTGGCGCTGGAATGCCTCGCGGTCGCTGGCGCTCCTGAGATTTATCCATGGCAAGAAAGTTCCGCCGCAGATCCAACGCATGAAAGCCGAGGACCTGCTGGCCGCCGTGTTTCCCGATGCGATCGCCTGTCAGGAGAATCTGACCGGGGAGCGGGCCGCGCGGCAGATTCCCGATCATCCGCTGGTGAAAGAGACGCTCCGGGATTGTCTCACGGAAGCCATGGACCTTGAAGGGCTCACGGCGGTGCTGCAGCGCATCGAGTCCGGGCAGATTCGCTGCATCGCGGTCGATAGTCCGGCGCCTTCGCCGTTCTCGCACGAAATTCTCAACGCCAATCCCTATGCCTTTCTCGATGATGCGCCGCTGGAAGAGCGCCGTGCGCGTGCAGTGGAGATGCGGCGGACCCTGCCTCCGGAATTGCTCGGCCAGGTCGGGGCATTGGATCCGGCGGCGATCGAAGAAGTGGAACGGGAGGCCTGGCCGGTCGTGCGTGAGGCCGATGAGTTGCACGATGCGCTGTTGACCCTCGTGTGGGTTCCCGGCGCGGTCATGGAAAGTTGGTCGTCTCTGCTGCCTCGACTGGTGCAGGATGGGCGCGTGGTTGAGTTGCCGGCAAGCAGCGCAGCAGGGAACGTCAGAGGATGGGTGGCAGCGGAGAATCGGGAGCGGGTGGCACGATTGCTTGCGGCGGGGGATGACGAAACTCTCGCCGACGTGGTGCAGGGCTGGATGGAGAGCATCGGCCCGACGACGGTGCCGCAGCTGGCTGATCGACTGCATCTTCCTTTCGAGGGCGTCATGACGGCGATGCTGAAATTAGAGTCGCAGGGTCAGGTCCTCCGCGGCCAGTTCAGAGCGCATGCGGGACCCGGCGCCCCGGACTCCTCGCTTTCCGGCATCTCCTCGTCCGAGTGGTGCCACCGCCGGCTTCTGGCGAGGATTCACCGGTTGACGATCGGCCGGTTACGCAAGGAGATCGAGCCGGTCTCCGCCGCCGAATTCATGCGGTTTCTGTTCCAGTGGCACCATGTCGCGCCCGGTTCCCGCCAACACGGGGAGGCCGGTCTGACGCAGGTCATCGCCCAACTGGCCGGATTTGAAGCAGCGGCGTCAGCCTGGGAGCCGCAACTCTTGCGGCTGCGCCTGGCAAAGTATGAACCTGAGTTGCTGGATCGCCTCTGTTTGAGCGGCGCGGTGAGTTGGGGCCGGCTCTCGCCGCATCCACGGCTGGCCGCCTCGGGTGAGTCCGACAAGGCACGGCGCATCGTACCGACCAGTGTGGCCCCGGTTAGTCTGTTTCCGCGTGAAGACGGAGACTGGTTGATGGCGGCCTTCGCGGAAGACGGGGCGCAGGCTGGTCCCGATCCCTACGGCCAGCTGAGTACTGTGGCTCAGGATCTCCGCCGGGCATTGCAGGAGCGTGGCGCCAGCTTCTTTGCGGATCTCGTGAGACTGACCGGTCATTTGCCGGCTGAAGTTGAAACCGGGCTGTGGGAACTTGTCGCGGCCGGTCTGGTGACGGCCGACGGGTTCGACAACCTTCGCGCACTCATGGATCCGCGCCGCCGCCGTGCCGAAGGACGGGAGCGGGCGCGCCGGCCTCGACATACAGCGGGCCGCTGGTCGCTGCTCCGCAACGCCGCGCAGCATTCAGCGCCCGCCACTCGGCGTGTTTCGGCCGAGGCTGTCGCACGCCAGCTCTTGCGGCGGTACGGGGTGGTCTTTCGCGACTTGCTGGTGCGTGAGTCGTTGGTGCAGTCATGGCGGGATCTGGCCGTGGTGTACCGGAAGTTGGAACTGCAAGGGGAACTGCGCGGCGGGCGGTTTGTCTCGGGATTTGTCGGCGAGCAGTTTGCGTTGCCGGAAGCCGTCGAAGCGTTGCGGGCGCTACGCAAGTCTGTGAACGGTTCTGCGGCGGGGCATGAGATCAAAGTGTCAGCGTCAGATCCGTTGAATCTCCTCGGAATCGTGCTCCCCGGCCCGCGTGTTCCCGCCGTGCCGTCCAATTTCATCGTGTTCCGCGACGGCGTGGCGGTGCGCACGGTCACGGCAAAAGATACGTCAGAGATGCCTGCTCACGCGGTGAGCCGCTTAGGCCGGACTCCGCTCGGATAAATCCCCAGGATGGAGCCGCATCCCGGGAGTAAGGAATGAAAAAACGGCGGCTAGGGTGGAATGGCGAGCAGGGGCGAGCGGGCGCCGCGCAGCACACGTTCGGTTACGCTGCCTCGCATCAAGTCGAGCAGAGAATGCTGCTTGGCCGTGGTCATCACGATCAGATCGACGTCGAAGTCCGCACCCATCCCGAGAATGACATCCACGACATTGCCCCGGCAGGTCATCGTGTGCCAGAGCCAGCCGTTCCGGCTGGGGTATTTGATGGACTGCAGCGTTTCGTCTTCCCCGACATGCACGACGACGACCGTCAGATTGTCGCAGCCTAACGCCGCCGCCAGTTGTGCGGTGGTGTCGATGGCGAGCTGCGGGTTGGATTCGGCGCTGAGGGGAACCAGGACGCGGCGGAGTTTCGGTTGACCGGAGTCTTTGACCACGAACCCCTCGACATGCGTCGGGACGAACAACGTGGCCGCGTGACTCTCGCGGGCGACCGGCTCTGCCACAGTCTGATGCTGCCAGCGAGCCAGCCCCTCATGTTGGTTGGTCGACATCACGAGCAGATCGGCCGGATGTTTGCTGAGATATTGCAGAATCCCTTCCGTCGGGTTCTTGGCCACTGTGCGGGTCTTCTTAATGGTGATGCCGAGTTCGCTGACCTGGGTCCTGGGACTTCCCTGGGGCAGGAGCCCCCATTGCTCGAGAATGGGGCGGACTTTGGGGAAGTCTTCGAAGTTCTTGCGGGCAACATCGGGATCGACATGCATGATGGACAGCTCGCTGTGCAGCGCGAGGGCCAGCTTCACGGCATGGACCAGAGCGGTATGACTGTCATCGGAGAAATCCGATGGATGGATGATCCGTCGATAGGCGAGTGTGGCTGCCGGTGCCGTCGAGGTCGTCATTATCGTTCCAGGGCCAGATCTGCCGCGTCGGACCGGAACGGCCGGGCGGTTTCATTGAGTACGGACAGCCAGGCTGCGGGCGTGTGCGCGGCTCCGTCCAGATCGCGCGCGTAGCGTGATTGAGCGGCTTCGCCGTAGGCGGGTTGCTGATGCGCCGGCACCCCCAGGAGCGTGCCGAGCGAAGTCAGATATTCGCCGTGTCCCGCCGCCAGATCCCGCTGCAGGTTGCTCTGATTATCGGTCACAAAGGCGATGGCTTTATATTGGGGCTTGAGCAGCCCGTCTTCCGTCACCCAGCTATGAGCGGAGGAGGTCGTGCCGGTCATATTCGACGTGGTATCGGTTGTCTGCTGAAGAGTCGCTTTGAGGGTGCATCCGCCGGTCGCCAGAAGCACAGCCAGGCCGGCGGCGGCGAAGGCTGCGGAGGAGGACCATGTGCGCATCGCGTGTCTCCTTGGGGTATTCGTCGGTTAACGGCCGGGGTATCGCGAATATTTCAGTCGAATATAGCATAGCCCCACTAAAGATAATCTAGTACTCGCCGATAAGGGGGCCAAGACCAGACGCACTTCACTCCGGGACTCAGGAGCATTCTATGTCAGTTGCCGCCGTTACCCAACCGAATCCGTCGAATCTGTTTCAAACTCCGGTATCCACTGCGGCCGGTACGCAGCGGCTGGATACGAAGGTGTCGGCGATTACGGCGGCGGCCGACCTGACCGGCCGGCTGAGCGTCACGACGGCCGAGGGCGATAAGATTACGCTGACGGCCGACTTTGAAGCCCGCTTTCAGGCCTTGAATTACCAGGGGCAGATCCAGACCGATGCCGGCACGGCGCAGGTCAGCGCCAAAAGTATCGAAGCCTCGTTGAGCAAGCAATATGGCGTGACGGTCGAGGGCGATCTCAACGAGCAGGAACTGAATGATCTCGAAAAACTCTTCCGCAAGGTAAGCGGCATTTTCAATAAGTATTTCCGCGGGCAGGACGATGAGGCGCTGGCTAAGACGGCGAAGCTGGCCGACAAGTTCGGAGGGTTGTCCTCGCTGTCCAGCCTGGATTTAAGCGTCAGTGTTGAGCGGTCTGTGACGGTCGTCGCGGCTCAAATCGCGTCCGATGTCACCGGACAACCGGCGGTGCCGGCGAATTCCGCAACGCCATCAGCGGTGGAAGCTACCCCGGGTGCGGCGTCTTCGACGACTGCGGCGATCCCGCCGTCGTCAACCGATACCACGGCGCCCACCCAGCCTTCGACCGATGCGGCGGCTTCGGCAGCGGATTCGACCGTCCATCTCGTGGCGCCGGCGCCGGACGCGTCGCAGCCGAAGTCGCTGGTGCAGCAGGTATTGGATGCGCTCGAAGAGACGAAGGTGGAGTCGCAGAAGGTCCGCAAGTATCTGCCGGACTTCCTCAAGCGGCTGCGCGAGGATCTGAGCAAAGAGTTGAGCGGTGATCGTGCCCAGAATCCTCAGGCGTCCCCTGCCGGACAGCCGGACGCTCCGGCAGCCGCTCCTGCGACACCGGCTGTGGGTCAACCGGAGTCTCCGTCTGGCACTCCAGCTTCGACCGTAAGCAGTCTGGTGTTTGCGTACCAGTCCGTGCGACAGACGTCATTCTCCCTTTCCATCAGGAGTTAGTCGCAGGATGCTCAAAAAGGCTGTCCAGCAAGGCCGCAGCGAGTGAAGGCCCGAGGCGTACCCAGTGGGTACGTGGAGAGTCTGAACGATGCGAGAACGAAGCTGGCAGACTTTTTCAGCATTCTGCTAGGGCAAGAAGCGTCAGCCTTCGGGTTGGCGTTAGGCGAGACACGGCGCGGCTTGGTGATCCCAGGCCGCGCCGTTGTCGTGTGCGGCGGGTATTAGTTCGCCCACAACTGCTGATACCACTTTTTCCCGTCGCCGGCCGGCACTGCGGTGATGTGCATCTGTTTGCGGATTTCTCCGATATTCCAGCCCGTCAACGTCGCCAGCGTCTGCGCTTCCTTCTCATAGCGATCGCGGAGCTGCTGCCGGTACGCAGTCGCCGCCGGACACTCGTCCATCCCCGTCCAGGGGTGGCGAAGGATGTAGCGGGCCTGGAAGTTCGACCGGTCAGGAGTTTCCTGGAACATCAGGTCTTCGGGAAAGTGCGCCGCATCGTAGCGGACATGCAGCCGGGTAAGAAACACGTTCTGCGCCATCGGCAGGCTCAGCCCTTTTCCAGCCCGTACATTCTGATCCTGCCAGAACACGCCGAGCCCGCGCAGCTCGTCGGCGGAGAGGGGATTCGCCGCGCAGGGATCGCACCAGTTCATGTCCCAGGCATATTCCAGAAACACGCCGCGCTCGCTCTCGCGCTTCACCTGTTGCGTGAAGAGGTCGCGGTAAAAGTCTCCGAACTTGTCCTTCACGTAGAGAGGGATCTCCTGCGCTTCCGGCAAGCGGACCGTGCGGTAGTTCGTGGTCTCGACGCGGCCCTGCTTGGTCAGGAAGTAGATAAAGAGCTCCTGCGCCCCGTCGGCATTCACCGTACCGAGGCGAATCGGCAGCATAAATCTCGGCGACTCGAAGGCGATCTGCAGCGGCCGCAGATGCGTGAGGCCCAGCCTGGCCTGCTCGCCCAGGTTGACCTTGGCCACGAAGAACTTGAGATTCTGTTTCAGGTAGCTGTGCAGGACGGCCGAAGCCCCGGCGGGAATTTTGTAGCCGTTCTCCGCCAGCCAGGTTTCAAGCCCGGCGCTCTCCTTTGCGGATAGAATCAGAATGTCGTATTCGCCGATGAGATACTGCGCCTCAACCGTGACGCCCAACACCTGATCCCGATCGCGTTTGGCTTCGGCGGCAGGGGCCATGCTTTTCATGGCGCCCAGCCGGTCCTGGAACATATCGTAGCGCCGGCAGGGATTCTCGTCGAAGTATTCCACCAGCCGGGGGGCCGAATAGTCGGCCAGATGTTTGAGCACGGCCGGATCGCCGATGTGGATCTGTTCTTTTTCCAGCACCACCGGCACCGGCACGACCATCGCAAATTCCTTCACATCGCCTTTGAAGTCGTTGGCCATCGTGATGACCGTCTTGTTGTCATGGCGGGCGATGGCGACTTCCGACGCTTTATTGAACAGCTTCGTATCGGCTTTGCCGACATAGAAACCGCAAAACGCCGAGGCGTCGCTGCTCCAGAGCAGCAGCCCGAACAGGAGCGTGAAGAGCGAACCGGTAACACGTCGCATGAGAACCTCCTTGGTTGATGAATGGACAGGGGCGGGAACGGGTACAGGGCGCTTGCGGATCGATGCGGGGCAGACCCGCGCATGCCCGGTCGTCGGGGACGACCACTTGAACTGGAGCCCCGGCAAACGCCGATCGATCACCGGCACGAACGGCGAACACACGATGAGCCCCCAGAGGGGGCCGTTCGGTTTGAAGAGACCGAATTGGACATAAAGCGCGATGATCGCCACGAGGAACGCGAAGACTATCCGGCCCGCGCGGGAGTCCGGCGTGGTCTTGGGGTCGGAAATCATGAAGAACGAGAAAATCAGCAGGGTGACGCTCTCGATTTGATGCAGCGGGATCGTCAGCGGGTCACCGAGCCAGAGCGCTCGCGTGATGAGCAGACCGACGTAGAATCCGAGAAAGCTCAGGGTCAAATCCGCGCGCGCCGCCCGCGTCACGACGAGGCTTCCCATCCCGGCGATGAGCAAGCCGAGCCAGACGACCTGTCCCCACTGCCCCGGCGAGATCCACCCGAGACCGGCGGCGATCATCACGACCAACGCGAGATTCGTTGGGTTGAAGACGTGCTTCTTGCGCCATCGGATGAGGAACTTGCTGGCAATGGCAACGAAGGCCGTCAGTGCGACGACTAGCAGATCGTCTGCGCGGAGGAAGATGCACAGTCCTACGGCCGATACCAGAGCGCTGAGAGGATCGAACCCGGGCAGCTTGTAGAAGCGTGTGCCGGCATATTGCGTGAGCAGCGCCGTGCCGAGCGTGACGGCGATCTGGGCGACGGAGACATCGAAGTGCAGCCAGCCGAGGCCATAGAGCAGCAGAGTGCTCAAACTGGCGATCTGATAGAGGCGGGGATCCAACGCGAACAGCTGAGTCTTGAGTCGATCTAGGCCCATCGGTCACCTCGTGGATAGAGTGGCGTTGCCTCCTACCCACGATATGGCGCGAGGGATAGAATCCTTTCATTGGGGAGGACGGAGGTGATCCAGTTGCTGGAATGGCGAGCTGAATCTCAATAAAACTGCCTAGTTGGAGGAATGGCCTTGCATCTGCGAATTTGACCGCGATTGTACAGAGAGGGGGAGTGATTGACAGGCAGGAATCGTATCGTTAGGGTTCCGTGAAGCCTAGGGAGGTATTGGCCTGTCGATAGGCCTGGTCGGTTTGCCTCAAATGGGAGGAACGATGCCTCATCGCTATGTGGTGCTGAATGACGGCCACGTGGTAGTGGAATTCTGGACAGGGCAGGTTACGCACGACGAACTGCTGGCCCACGAGCATCGGCATCTGAGCGATCCATCCATCAAAGCCGGTGCGGCGGTCCTGGTCGATGCTGAGCGGGCTCAGTTCGGCACCACGACCGACGAGATCAAAGACGTTGTCGCACTGTATGGCCAGGTCGTCGGCAGGCTCAAGGTCGGAAGGATGGCGCTTCTGGTGAACAAAGAGACGTACCAGCGGGCACTGATCTTTCTGAAAGAAGTCGAGGGCTATGGGGTGAAGGTTATTGTCTTCAGCACACTGGACGTCGCCTGCACCTGGCTGGGCCTCGATGTCGAAGTTGTGCGGAATGAGCTAGTCATGCTTCGGGAGAAAGTCGGGTAGTACAGGATAAAAGGTTTCAGAAATCATTGATGCCCCTGTCACGTGCCCATGCTGAGTTGTCGTATACTCATCTTTCTTGCTCTGGTCTTTGAGCTGGTTGGTTGTTCCCGCGAGACGGGGCTAACGGTCGCCAATCATTCATCCGGCGTGATCACCAATATCATTGTCTCTGGTTCAGGATTTTCCGAGCGCATTGACCGTCTTGCAGCTGGGGCGGAGCATCGTCTGGCAGTTCATCCTCGAGGCGAGTCAGGGGCTCGCGTGGCATTCGATGCAGGCGGTCGACATATTGATATCGGCGAGCAGGGCTACTTCGAGGGTGGTGGAAGCTATCGGGTTGCGGTTATCATCGAACCGGATCTGAAGGTGACCGTGTCATCGGAGTTGGAGCCATACTGACGTGACTGTGGAAACAGCAAAAAGAGTTCATATTGTATTGATAGTTCTCCGGGCTGTGACAAGCGTCGGGGCCGGAGTGCTGATCCTGTTCGGGCAGGTCGGGGATGGTTCTGTCGTCAGGGCTCAGTTCTCTGCCGACATCGTTCCCCGCCAGTCCGAAAAAGACCTGGGGCTTGCCGCTCAGCCTCTGGCGGAAGCCGGTGACGCGAATGCGCAATGGATGGCGGGGCAGGGGTTCTTATCCCCTCCGGATGCCGATCCCGCCGCCGCGCTGAAATGGTTTCTCCGGGCTGCGGATCAGGGGCACGGGTTGGCGCAGCGTGATCTGGGCCTCTTGTATGAAGCAGGCTGGGGTGTGGAGCAAAGTTTAGAGGAGGCGTACTTCTGGTATTCGCTCGCCGCCCTGCACGACAGCGGTCGAGCTGCATTGCGCCGCGATGCGCTCGCAACGGGGTTGAGCCCGGAGCAGCGTGACAGTGCCGATCGGCGATTGCGTTCATGGCGGCCCTGGAAGGAATCGCCTATCGCGAAGTAAATCAGCGAAGGCATTCGAGGGAGCGGAACAGGGCTCAGGTTTCAGTGATTGGACGCGATCGATAGCGAGGACATTGATACGCCATGCTTGAACTCCGACCGACCTGTGAACATTGCAATAAGGCGCTGCCGCCCGAGTCGCTTGACGCGCGGATTTGTTCCTATGAATGTACGTTCTGCGTGACGTGCGTCGAACGGGTGCTGGAAAATGTCTGTCCCAACTGCGGCGGCGGGTTCGCTCCCCGGCCGATCAGGCCCGCGACGAATTGGCACGGCGATAACTTCCTGGGGAAGGATCCGGCGAGTACGACGATCAAGCACCGGCCGGTCGATCCGACTTCACATGCTCGGTTTTTAGCCAGGCTCAAGTCGATCCCGCCGGATAAGCGCTAGGGCAGAGTCTTCCCGTTTACGCGACTCTTCTCCATTCCCGTTCCCTTCCGGTACAATCCATTCCAATGCATGAGTTTCTGCTGGTGCTTGTCAGTATGGCCGGGGTGGCGGTGATCGGCTTCATTGCGAAGGCGATCACGCCGGAGATTATGATCGAGTTCGGGCTCTGGATCCTCGCCGGCGGTTTGCTCATCGGAATTCCGTCAGGAGTCTGGTATCACGTGGTGCTCTATCGGGCGTTGAGGCGGCGGATGACCCCGCCTGCGGGCTGGTGGCGTGCTCCGGCCAAGCTGCACGCGAAGCTGACGCCACTGGAATTCAAGCCCGTCCGTCCCTGGTTTGTGGCCGGTGCGGCCGGGTTTGTCCTGTGCTGTGTGGGAGGCCTGGCGGCGATTGCGGGACTGTCGGTCGGACAGTTCTATCCCTAGCACCGATTTCTTGAACTCGTGACGGTGTGTGGTTGTATCCGGAGGGGCCTTACTCGTCGAGAGCCGGGCGAATGAGATAAGGGCCGTACCGCGCGGCAAAGAGCAGATAGGCGCCGCTCCAGGCCGCCGCTGCCATGCCGAATATGAGAGCTGTCGGGAGTCCGATGGCCGGTCCGAAGACCCGCAGCAGGGCGCCCAGGTTGACCAGGATATAGATCGTGACCGTCAGGCGGTCCGCCTGCTTTGGACGCCCCGTGTGCCCTAGGCTGGCGCGGGTCATCACCGCGAAGGTCATCGCGCCGACCGCGCCGGTCGTGAGGGCATGGACGGCATCGGCGGGGTTTAGTCCGAAGCCGAGCGGCGCCCCCCCCATACTCCGTAGGGAGAAAGCAAACCAACCCTAACCCCCCTGTTGAATTAACACGAGCCGGCCCGGCCAAGGGAGGCACCCCCCCCACCCAGGAA
>OMJA01000066.1 GCA_900299245.1 Nitrospiraceae bacterium
CTGGTCGAAGCCAATCTGCGTCTCGTGGTGAGCATCGCCAAGAAATATACGAACCGCGGGTTGCAGTTCCTGGATCTGATCCAGGAGGGCAATATCGGGTTGATGAAAGCCGTGGATAAGTTTGAATATCAGCGCGGGTACAAGTTCAGCACCTACGCGACGTGGTGGATCCGGCAGGCCATTACCCGGGCCATCGCGGATCAAGCGCGTACGATCCGTATTCCCGTGCATATGATCGAAACGATCAACAAGCTCATCCGGACCTCACGGCATCTGGTGCAGAAGCTGGGTCGCGAGCCGTTACCGGAGGAAATCGCCGAGCGGATGGACCTGCCGCTCGACAAGGTCCGGAAGATTCTCAAGATCGCGCGCGAGCCGATTTCGTTGGAAACGCCGATCGGTGAGGAAGAGGACAGCCATCTGGGCGACTTTATCGAAGACAAGAAAGCCGTGTCGCCGCTGGAAGCCGCGATCCGGTACGATTTGCAGCGGCAGATCAACAGCGCGCTGGAGACCCTGACGCCGCGCGAAGAGAAAGTGTTGCGGAAACGGTTCGGGATCGGCGAGGCGACCGACCATACGCTGGAAGAAGTGGGACAGGATTTCGAAGTCACCCGCGAACGTATCCGGCAGATCGAAGCCAAAGCTCTCCGCAAGTTGCGGCATCCGAGCCGGAGCAAGAAGCTCCGCAGCTTTGTCGAAAGCGTGTAAGGCAAGGCCGCCCATCGGTCATTTGACTCCATGGGGGGCGCAGCCTAGAATCATCCGACCTGTGTCGGGTGAGCGATTCGCGAGTGAGTACCCGGTTCACCCGATCGGGCCCATAGCTCAGGTGGTTAGAGCGGCTGACTCATAATCAGCTGGTCCTAGGTTCAAGTCCTAGTGGGCCCACCACATATGATGCGGCCCGTTGTGCGCCGAGTGATCTGACCCTGAACGACGTTCTAAGGAGCCCGTTGAGCCAGAAATTATCCCCCCTCCTCGCTCTGCAAAAACTGGATCTCCGGATTCTGGAGATTACGGAACAGCGCCGGAAAATCCCTGAACGGTTGAATGTCGCGGAAGCGCCGCTTCGCGAACAGGCCCAGTTACTTGCCGACACCAAGGCGGCGGTTGAGGGGCTGGTGAAGGAACGGCGCGCGCACGAAAAAGATCTTGAGGCGCATGAGGCGCAAACCGAAAAGATGAAATCGCACGCGGCGAGCTTGAAAACCAACAAGGAATATCAAGCGCACCTCTTTGAAATCGAATTGGCGAACAAGAAGCGCGGGGAATTCGAGGAGAAAATCCTGGTCTCGATGGACAAGCTCGACCAGTTGCAAGGGACGATCAAAGAGGTGCAGGAGAAGGTGAATGCGGCGCAGGCGGCGTTCGCCAAAGAAAAGCAGGCGCTTGATGCGGCCGATAAGGAGTTGGCGACGGAGCTCGCGCAGCTGGAGACCCAGCAGCGCGATGCGTCGAAACAGATCGAGCCGAACCTGCTCGCGCGGTATACGCACATCAAGCAGTCCCGGAAGGACGGGGCGATTGCTGCCGTGCGTGAAGGCATGTGCGCCGGCTGCCGGCTTCAGATTCCCCCGCAACTGGTTGCGCAAGTTCGACGGTCCGACGACCTCCATGTCTGCCCCTATTGCCGCCGGATGCTCTATTGGGAAGGCGAGATTCCGACGGAATCTCATTCGGCATTGAGCGTTGCCAGAAAGAACGACCTGGAAGTCGGTGAGTCGTTTTAGGCGAGTCCTGCCAGTACGGCTTGCGTGGTTTTGAAGTGCAGTTTAGCGACGGTTCCAAGCCGCTCCTGTCCGTGTTTTTTCATCACCATTCTGGCTGCCAGTTCCACCGTGGCGGATGCGCCTTTCGGCAGTGTCGTGCCCACCTCGTCGGACAGGCGTTTGAGGCGAAGTAAAAACTCTGCGCGCGCGAGGATCGATGCGGCGGCGACTGCCAGATCCGACTCGGCTTTCGGTCGTTGCTCCAGCACGATGGTTCGTCCTTTGGCCTGAAGGGCGTTTAGAATCAGCCGCTCATCTCCGAATTGATCCGCAATCGCCCTGTTGCACGACACCTTGTCGAGCAGGTTTTCCAGAGCGCGGGCATGGCCCCAGGCCAGCAAGCGGTTCAGGTTCTTAATCTTCCCGTACAGCTCATTGTATTTCTGCGGGCCGATGGCGACGACGCTGTGGGGGCAGATGGTTTTGATGTCCGGCGCCATTTCGAGGATCCGTCCGTCGGAGATCTTTTTGCTGTCGCGGACCTGCATCAGTGTGAGTTCGTGTTGGGTGGTCGCATCCACGAAAACGGCGGCAATGACGAGCGGGCCGAAGTAGTCGCCCTTCCCTGATTCGTCGATGCCGATACGCTCGATCGATGGATGGGGCGTGGCCAACTTCTGCTCCGGGTAGAAATAATAGCGGGGGCAAGGTAATCTAACGAATCGACGAGGGGACGGTCAATTCAATCATCGGTCAGAACGGCGAGCGGCCATCAGGCGGAGGCGGGGACATGATACCGAGTATGCGGGGAATGCAATACGTGGCGGTCGGAATGCTGCTGTGTGTCTCGATGGGGATGGGAGGCTGTGAAACCAATCCTTACACGGGCCGCCATCAGCTGCTCATGACGTCCGTCGCCGATGAGATGCAGATGGGAGCACAGGCTTATAGCCAGGTGAAGAGCGATCCGAAGATGCGCCAGTCCCAGGACCCGCGCGAGATTGAGCCGGTCAGGCGTGTCGCGGCACGGATTATCGACGCCGCCAAGCGATCGAAGTACGGAGACATGGCGCAGCAGTTTCAATGGGAAGTGACCGTGATCAAGGACGATAAAACACTGAACGCGTTTGCGCTGCCGGGTGGAAAGATTGCGGTCTACACCGGGATCTTTTCGGTGGCCAGAACGGAAGCCGGGCTCGCCGCCGTGATGGGGCATGAAGTCGTGCATGCCCTGGCGCGCCATGGCGCAGAGCGAATGAGCCAGGGGCAATTGACGCAGGCGGCGTTGCAGGTGGCGGGGGCTGCGGCCGGCGCAGGCGGCGGTGGCGGGTTGATGTCGCAAGCGGCGATGGCGGCGCTGGGGGGCGGCGCGCAGGTCGGTGTCCTCCTGCCGTTCAGCCGCAAGCACGAGTCGGAGGCCGACTATATCGGGATTCTGCTGGCAGCCGATGCCGGCTATGATCCGCGTGAATCCGTCCATTTGTGGGAACGGATGGAGCAGCATTCCGGCGGCGCGGCACAGGCGGAATTTTTGTCCACCCATCCCGGTCATGAGACGCGCATCGAACAATTAAAACAGTGGATGCCGGAAGCCCTGGCCATTTACCAGGCGAAACAGCCGGTTCCTGCAGCCAACCTGCCGGTAGTCGGGGGACCATAGGGCAAGTGTTCCCGGTCGGTCGAGGCAGCCTTCCGATGCCGGCCGTCTATCGGCGCAGTCGCTGATCGTAGAAGTTTTTGTCTTGCCGTCTCCGGCAAGTAACCGCACGCAATGACACAGCCTGCGGGCCGCTTCCTTGTCACCGTCTATCTCCTTCCCCTATACTGGAGCTGCGCGAGAGAGGAGACTGGGTGATCGCTCGGCATCTTGTGTGCCGGGAGGAAAGTCCGGACTCCATGGGCGGGGCGCTGGGTAACTCCCAGGCGGAGCAATCCGACACCTGCACCACAGAAAACAAACCGCCGATGGCC
>OMJA01000067.1 GCA_900299245.1 Nitrospiraceae bacterium
CATGCCGCTCCATCAGATCACTCAGCGCCTTGCGGCAGGATTTCCCTTCGAACAGCACCGCATTGATTTCCTGCGTGATCGGCATCTCAACCTGGTGCCGCCGGGCCAGACCCAGCGCCGCCCGGGCCGTACGCACGCCCTCCGCCACGGCCTGCATCCCGCCCAGAATGGCATCGAGCGATTCACCCTGTCCCAGCCGGACGCCGACCGAATGGTTTCTGCTGAGGGATCCGGTACAGGTCAACACCAGATCGCCGACTCCGGAGAGCCCGTAGAACGTACGCGGATCCGCCCCCATGGCCATACCCAATCGCACGATCTCCGCCAGCCCGCGGGTGATCAGCGCCGCGCGCGCGTTATGCCCCAGATCCAACCCGTCGACCACTCCGGCGGCCAGCGCCATGACATTTTTCAGCGCCCCGCCAAGTTGCAACCCGATCAGGTCGCCGTCGGCATACACCCGCAGGGCCGGGGTCATCAGCGCGGCTTGAAACCGAGCCACCAGCTGCGGATCCCGCCCGGCCAGGCAGACCGCCGTCGGTTTGCCGGCGCTGAGTTCACTGGCGAAGCTCGGACCGGACAATGCCATCAGATAGGGCTCCATCGATTCCGGGAGCACTTCGTCCATGATCTGGGTCATCAGCTTGGAGCTGTCTTCTTCAATTCCTTTGGTAGCACTGAGCAGCGGCAGCGGACGCGACAGACAGGACGCCAGATTGCGCAACACCTGCCTCGTCACATGGGAGGGGACCACAAACAGCAGGCCGTCGCGCCGTTCGATCGCCTCCGTCAGGGACGTAGTGGCGGTCAGCGTCCGTGGGAGCGAAACTCCGGGAAGAAACACCCGGTTCTCGTGCGCCGTATTGATGGAGTCGACCACCTCGCGTTCGTACGCCCAGAGGCGAATCTCCAGCCCCTTCTCGGCCAGGTGTTTGGCCAACGCGGTCCCCCACGCACCGGCTCCGATGACTCCGAGCGATCTGATCTCCTGCATCCGGAATGGTTCCTATGGTGAAACGCGACGCGGCTGCCGTTCACACGGACAGGCGGCGCGGATTATAGGAAGCCCCCGTCCAGGAGTCAACGAACGGAACGCCACCATCAGAATTGTCAAGCCTGGAGCGCTGACGCGAGAAATCTCCGTGCGGCGATGGCACATGCCTTGCTCCATCCGTGCAGAGTTTTCAGAAAATCCTTCGTCGATCAGCCTTCGCGTCATAGCATGATCGAGCCACCCTACTGCAGGAGTTCTTATGAAGCCGTTTGATTTCAGCTGCGTCCGATACATCGCTCTCATCGCGGGCCTTTTCCTCATGACAAGTCTGTTCACGCCTACGGCGTATTCGGAAACCTACATCGGCGGACAATTCGGAATGGCGCTGCCTTCGATGGGAGGCGGACTGAAAAAGATTGAAACAACCTCGCAGTTTCTTGCGGGAACGACTCATAGCGACTTGGAGCTGGCCAGCTCCGCCATGGTGGGGGGAAAGATCGGCCACTATTTTTCCGGCGCGCGCTGGTTCGGCCTGGAAGCGGAATTTTTCGCTACGTCGCCCCAAATCGATCAGCAAGTCCACACCTTCGCCAACCCTGCGGTGTCCTGCACTCCTAGCTGTTCAGGAACGCTTCAGGGCGCGCACTTCAGAGTCGCAACCCTGGCTCCCCTCAATGTGATGTTTCGCTATCCCAACGCCCGGTTGCAACCCTACATCGGATTCGGGCCCGGCTTATTTTTCGCCCGCATCAGCGGGGAAAGTACCGGCACCCCGGGGTCCACGGCTTCCACCTCGAACAACGGCGTGCTGGGCTTCAATGGAAAAGTCGGAGCGGAGTACTACTTTACGAAACACGTCACCGCCTTCCTGGAAGGGAAATACAACGTCGCGCGATTCAACTTCAAAGAAAATTCAGACCTCTACCCCTTCCCCTACGGCTTCAAAACGACCTACAGCATGTTTCTCATGTCGTTCGGACTGGCCATCCACTTCTGAGCGCCTGCTACAGAGAGACGTCCGGGGCTAGGAAAGCGCGCGCAATTCCTGTAGGCTCGCCGCGGACCATCGACGGATTATTCTTCTATGCAAATCTGCCCGTCCTGCCGCCAATCGCTGCCGGAGATCAACCGATTCTGCACCCGGTGCGGCCAACGGCTCGCCGGCTCCGCGCCACACTCATCGACCTCACCCCCGTCCGCTCCACCGGCAACGCCGGACCAATTGAACCTGAACGTGCTCTACGGCATGGTCGGCATGCTGATCCTTATTGTGCTCTTTCCTCCCTGGGAAACCCCGCCGACCCAGTCACCTGAATTCCTCGGCATTCATTTCTTTCTGTCCCCGCCCACGCCGGACGCCATCGTGAGCCGCATGTTGCTCACGATCGAACTGACCACCGTGACCATCGGAGGCCTCTACGCCGCCTTCTTTTTCAGAAGACGCTGACCCGCTCCCGTTGCAGCTACTCAAAATGGTCGCCAGCAAGGCTGCAGGCGAGACACCAACCGGAGGCGTACCCGTCTCACCCGCCCGCCCCTCGCTGCTAGCGCAGCGTTTCACCGGTGGGGTACGTTGAGGATTGTCGCGAGCCGAGAATGACGCTTGGGAATGGCGCGTCTCGGCGCGCCAGGATTGCGCGGGTGAAATCGTCGGCATTTTCAGCGGCCTGACAATCTCAGTCGAGCGCGAGCGTCAAGCATTTGGCCGACCCGCCGGACTTCATGAACTCATCCAGTGGAACCGGATGAACCTGATAGCCTCGTTCCTGAAGCCGGTGCATTGTGGCCGGACAGTCTTCGGGAAGCGCGACCCGGGTTCCCACGCAAACCGCATTACAGGCAAATTTCAGCGCCTCCTCTTCCGGAACAGTCAAACGCCGATCTTCGTTTACCCGTTCCAAAATCGCCTGCTGTCCATACGAATCAAATGCCGGAGGGTAGTACAACAACTCTCCTCCTGACAGAGGACACAAACAGGTGTCGAGGTGATAGAAGCGCCCGTCGACTAATTCCAGGGGAAGAATCTCGCGTGAGAAATATTCGCTGAGCAGCGAGAATGCACGAGCTTCCGACCGCTGCCGGTACCCTCCGAACCAGTACTCCGGAAATCCCAGCAGATCTCCGGCGCCTTCGAAGAAAAATTCCTGATCGAACGTGACGATTTCATAGCCGGCGGCGCGAAACCACTGTTCAAAATGCGCCTCCTCCCGTTGACGTTCGGGATAACGAAAGCGACTGACCACGGCTTTCCGACCGACGACCACCCCGGCGTTCGCGGTAAACACCAGGTCCGGCAATCCCGGCACCGGACGCATCCGTTCCAGCGTGGCTCCCATCTTCTGCTCAAGCACTTCCATGAGACGATGCCACTGGGTGGTGGCGCGCTCGTGATCGACGATATTCGCGCGCCGCATCCATGGATTGATTTCGTACTCGACGGCAAAGTAGTCGGGCGGGCAGACCAGCAGACGGCTCACACGCTTCTCCCCAAATTCCTGGACAGCTCGCCTAAAAACGACGCCGCGTCCATCACCAGCCCGACGGCCTGGAAGCTGCCCCGGTCGGCGAGCTTCGTCGGAACCGAAGCGTTGATGTCGACACACACGGTCGGCACCGATGCAGGCAACAAATTGCCGGTGGCCACCGCGTGCAGCGTGGAGGCGACCAGAAGAGCCAGTCCGACTCCGGGAATGGCCGCGCGCATGGCGGCCTGTGCGCGCATGGAATCGGTTATCACCCCGGGCAGGGGCCCGTCGTCTCTGATCGTGCCCGCCATCACCAGTTCGGCGCCGGTCCTGATGCAGGCCGCCATGATGCCGCTCTTGATGACGCCGGTTTCCACGGCAGCCCGGATGCTGCCGATCGCCCGGATCCGGTTGATGGTCCGCAAATGATGGGCATGGCCGTGCGGAACCGCGCGGCCGGCATTCAGCGCATAACCCAGGGAGGTTCCGTACAGATCGGCTTCCATGTCATGGGCGGCCAGAGCGTTCCCGCAGAACAACACCTGGATGAATCCTTCCTCAATCAACCAGGTCAACGCATCCCGCCCGCCGGCATGGATAATGGCCGGGCCTCCGGCCAGCAGCACCTTGGCCCGGGCGCCGCCCGCGCGGTGCTCGTCACGCAACGCGCGCATCCGCCGGGCGATGTCGGCGATGACATGGCCGTGCGGCCGCTCGGCGGACACCTTCGATTCCATGAAGGCAAAGACGTCGCGTTCGCGGGGGCGTTGCAACGGCATCACGCGCACGCCCGCCTGGCCGGTCACGATCAGATCCCCCTCGCGGACATCGGCCATCGGGACAGTCTTGGCGGTCAGACGCCGGCTATCCACCTTGATGCCCAGATCCATCTCCACCCCCTCGACATCGATCCACGCCCCGTTCAAACGCACATCGGTCGGCAGGTGTGTGGTGGAGTAGAACGCTTCGGGAAAGACACCGTCGGCGGGAGCCGGCTGCAGCACACAATCGGTATCCCGCTCGACCACCGCTCCGTGCGGCTGAATCGCACGCAGGATGTGGGTCAAGGTCGCAACCGTCGGAGCCCGTACGACGATCCGGGCATACGACTGATCTTCGCGGGTGCGGCCGATCTCGACCTGATCGAGGTCGAAGGCCCCTCCCATCGTCAGAATCAGATCCAGAACCTTCGCCAGGATCAGCGAATCGATAATGTGGCCGCGCAGAACGATGGTTTCTTGAACGGTCGTCATCGGGGCTCCTGAACGTCCTGATGCTATTCTACCACCGCCCGGATCCGGACCGGCCCGAAGGACCGGAACGCACGGGACCCCACTCCCGGCCTACGCTCAGCCGGGCAGCGAGGATTTCATGATCTCCCGCAACACACTCGTCGCGTAGGCTCCGGGAGGCAGCGCGAACGTGAGCGTGAGGACCGTCCCCTCGAGCGACCAATCCAATTCAGCCAGCGGCACGCGCAACGCGCGTCGTTCCCCGCGGAAGCCGCAGGCTTTGGCCGCCGTGACCAGCGCCTCCTGCGTCGTCCCCGCCTCGGCCACCACCGCCTGCTCGATCACTCCCGGCTCACCTTCGGCCCAGGACACGCGCGAACCGAACAGAACGCCCGTCGGACTGATCTCGAAGCAGTCGGCCCGGATCTGTTCTTTCTCCGCATCCTCGACTAAAAAGCAGGCGCCGTTCTGCGACTTCATCGCCCAGTCGCCGACGAAGAGCCGATCGATCCGGTCGATGCGCCGGGCCAGGATGCGATTGAAGAGATAGGACTGATAGGTATTCAGGTACCACATCCGTTTGGCGCGGCTCATCCTGTCGCGCCGGCGGGCGTCGTTCAGCAGCGCGGCGCCGACTTCATAATTGTCTCCGCTTTTCCCCTGCCGTTGCGGGCCGAAGTAATTCGGCACGCCGCGCCGCCCGAGTTCGGCGAGGATCGCCGGGACCGACTCCGACGCATGCGTCGCCACATCCCGAATCACCAGGCGAAACCGGTTGCCCGCATGATGGCCGGTCCGCAGACGATTGCGATGCCGCCCCAGAATCTCCACCTTCAACAGCTGTTCGTTGATCGCCAGGCGGGAGACCCGGTCCTGATCGATTCCCTGAATCGAAACCATCTGCGTCGTTACCGCACGCGCATCTTTCAGCCCGGCCACGCCGATGGCCTGCGCTTTCACGCCCAGGACCGCCGAAAAGTTCTTCACCAGATCCGGAGTCGACAAACCCCGCTTGGTCACGTTCAGATACAGATGCTCGCCCTCCCCGCAGGGAAGATAGAGCGGACGTTCGTCGACTTGAAAATCTTCGTGGGTCGCACGCATCACCCCGCCGATGCCGGGAATCGAGGCGGTGAGATACGGTTCGACTTGCGTGCTCACTGTCCACCATCCGCGAATTGCGCCATGTCAGAATCTCCGCACTTTCTTCGGGCGTTACCAAAGCCCGTGGTATACTGCACCATGTTTCATCACCAACAATCGACTCCGGCCGATCATACCCGAAACAGCGCGAGGATGCCGCTGCTCATCTCGGCCGCCTGCGCGCTGCTGGCTGGCTGGTCTCCCCTCACTGCGTCGGCCGATTCCGACCGGCCGGCAAAACCATCCGACGTCTTCCGCCAGTTCACGCAACATATTCAACGGCAGATCGAGCTGGATAAAACGGCCTTCGCACTGGCCAGCGGTTGCACCAACTGGTTCTACCATCAGGAGAAGCAGGCCCCGGCGCCGCCGGCCGCGCAGCCGATCGTCTTCCATCCTGTGCTGCAACCTCCGGGCAGGGAGGAATGCCTGCGGGCCTATCCCCGCGGGCTGGAGTCCGTCCGCCAGGATTTTCACCGCACGCAAACGTCGCTGTCCGTCAGCCTGACGTTCTACGAATACGCCCTCGTGGGCGATCGCAACGACGACGGGCGCTACAGCCGCGAGGAACTACAGGATATTTTTCTGGCTCTCGCCCTCACGTTCGATCCCGGCCGCAGTCCCGGCGCCCAGGCCGCCTCGCTCACCGGACGGTTCGACGACTGGTATCGCGTACGCAACCTGGAACACCTGATGACCGGCATGGCCCAGCTCTACGAAAAGGGCTACCGGGTCTCACCGGCCGACCGGGCTGAAATCGACCGGGTCACCAAATGAGCGTCGCCCGTTCGTGGCCCGATCGCGCCCGGGCGTTTATCGGCGCCTGCCTGAGTGAACCCTTCTATCGGCTCTTCAGCCTGTTTCCGCAATGTGAAATCGGCCTGGCGCACCATGCCGTGACCCGCCTGACTGTTCCCCATCGGGTGTTGGCCGGGCACCGGGCCGTGCATTTGAGCGATCTGCATCTCGACCGCTACCAGCCCCGCCACGATGTGATCGCCGGCGAAGTCGCAGCATTGGAGCCGGACTGGATTTTTATTACCGGCGACCTGCTGAACGTTCCCGAGGGCCTGCCCCATCTCTTTCGCTTTCTTGCGCAACTGCGGACCACCGCCCCGGTCTATGTGACGCTGGGCAACCATGACCACTACAGCGGCATTCCCGTCGAGCAGTTCCGCGACTGGACGGAGCGGCACGGGATTACG
>OMJA01000068.1 GCA_900299245.1 Nitrospiraceae bacterium
CATTGCGACACCATCATACGTAAAATGTTAAACGCTACGGACGGACGGCACAGCCCGCGAACGGGTCTCCGTCATCGAACAATTCGGTGATCGTCGGATGCTCACCGCAGAGCGCACAGTGCGGATTGCGCTTTACTTTGATCTCGCGGAACAGGGTCTTCTTGGCATCGAAGTCTAGCAACCGGTCGGTCAACGGCCGGCCGATGCCGAGGATGAGTTTCAACGCTTCCGTCGCCTGAATCGTTCCGATAATACCGGCCAACACGCCGATGACGCCCGCTTCCTGGCAGGAGGCGACCAACCCGGCCGGCGGCGGCGTCTTGAACACGCAACGATAGCAGGCGGACTTCTTCGGCACAATCGTCGTCACACGGCCGTCGAATCGCAGGATGCCGCCGTGCACCAGCGGCCGGTCGGCGAAAAAGCAGGCGTCGTTGATCAGAAACTTTGCGGTGAAATTGTCGACGCCGTCGATGATGACATCGAACTCGCTGAAGATCTTGAGCGCATTCCCGGCGGTCAGGCGCTCTTCGTAGGTCTTCACGACCACATCCGGATTCAAGGCCGCAATCTTTTCCTTGCCTGACACCACTTTGGGGCGGCCCACATCGGACGTGTGGTGGAGGATCTGCCGCTGCAAATTCGTCAAGTCCACCACGTCGCTATCGATCAGGCCGATCGTGCCCACACCGGCTGCCGCCAGATAGAGTGCAGCGGGCGAACCTAACCCTCCGGCTCCGACGAGAAGAATCCTCGCCTTCGCGATCTTTTTCTGGCCTTTGCCGCCGACTTCGGGAAGAAGGATATGCCGGCTGTATCGATTGATTTGTTCTTCTGTGAATTCCATTTTAGCTTTTAGCTATCGGCGTTCAGCCATCAGCTAAGCGCTGACCGCTGAAAGCGTCTTTGCTCAAATATTAAAATACTTTTCGATGCTGATATAGCGCTCGCCCGTGTCGCACAGGATGGTCACGACATTTTTCCCCGGCCCGAGTTCTTCGGCGACTTTCTGGGCCGCGAACACATTGGCGCCGGCCGAAATGCCGACCAGCAGGCCCTCTTTCTTCGACAGCTGCTTGGCCGTTTGATAGGCTTCGTCGTCGGTCACGGTGATCACGCGGTCGATAATTTTCCGGTTCAAGACTTTGGGAATGAAACCGGCCCCGATGCCTTGAATCTTATGAGGCCCCGGATCGCCGCCGGATAAGACCGGGGAGCCGGACGGTTCCACGGCGATCACCTTCACGTTCGGGTTCTTTTCCTTAAACAGCTCTCCGCAGCCCGTAATGGTGCCGCCTGTACCGACTGCGGCGACGAAGGCGTCGATGTTTCCGTTCAGGGCATCCAGAATTTCAGGCGCCGTGGTCATCCGGTGCATCGCCGGATTCGCCGGATTCGAAAACTGATCCGGCATGAAATAGCCGGGGTTCTGCGCCAGGATGCTTTCGGCTTCCTTGATCGAGCCCTTCATGCCTTCCCAGGCGGGAGTCAGGACCAGCTGTGCGCCGTAGGACGACAGCAGGCTCGCCCGCTCCATGCTCATGCTTTCCGGCATGACCAGAATGAGTTTATAGCCGCGCACGGCCGCGACGAGGGCCAACCCGATGCCGGTGTTGCCGCTGGTCGGCTCCACGATGGTGCCGCCCGGCTTCAGCTTGCCCTGCCGTTCCGCCTCATTGATCATATTGAGGCAGATGCGATCCTTGACGCTGCCGCCAGGATTGAAAAATTCCACCTTGCCGTAGATCGTGGCAGAGCCGGGCTTGGACAGCCGGTTCAACCGGACGAGCGGCGTCCTGCCGATCAATTCGGTAATTTCTTTATGCATAATCATCGTCACCGGCCGCCTCCCATGTAAAAGAGGAACTCGACCTGATCACCCTCCGCGAGGGTGGTGGTGGCGAGATGTTCCCGATCGATCATCTTGTCGTTGACCTCGACCGCAACCATTTGCGGATCGATCTTCTTGAGCGTGAGCAAATCGAGGACGCTGCCGCTCTGGATGTCCTCTGATTTCCCGTTGACCTTGACCTGCATGGATTCTCCCAAGTTGGCCTAGAGATTAAGGAATTTCAGGACGTTAACAAAGAGTCTCCGCCCTTGTCAAGGCAACGAGGGCCTGGCACGTTGCTTGACTTTCGTTCGGCTCCCCATACACTATGCGACCCTCTCGGAGGAGCCGTCGATGTGGAAACAAAATTTCATGTTTCGCGCCCTTGAGGCAACCCCTCTCAAGGAGTCGGAGCAAGAGCTGTTTCATGAAACCGACCCTGCGATGGACAGCGCAGGATTGCAGTTAGAGAAGTTTTTGTCCGTTTGGATTCAAGGGGAAGGCGAAGACGACAAGCCGTCGATGTATACCGGCGTGTATGTCCGCACCGCCACGCTGGATTTTCAGAAGCGGGTGGGGTTTCTTCAGCCGCTTCAGGGACGGTCGCATCAGATCAAGCAGCAGCTGACGCCCGGCCAGAAAGCATTCCTGCGCAGCTGGCTCAGCGCCCATTCGACTCAGGCATGGGACGCATCCGACGATCATTTCCGGGATCTCTTCGAAGCCGAATAACGAGGCGGTGCTTGCCAGCCTTCTGCCAATTACTCCTCCGGTGTGTTCTCTGTCTCGCCTGTCAGGCGGGCGGCGTGATCGATTCGGTCTATGCCGCCAGCATCGAGGTGTACTACGCACCGGAAGACGAGCCGCTGACGAAACTCGCGAAGCTGTACGATCATGCCTCGCGGAATATTTATGTCGCGGTGTACGGGCTGACCTCGCCGCTGGCCGTGAAGGGGCTGGTGGAGGCGAAGAAGCGCGGCCTCGACGTGCGGGTGATTACGGATCGCGAGCGGCTCGAGGATCAGAAGCAGAAGACCGCAGTCGAGACTCTGCACCTGGCCGGCATTCCCGTGCTCGTCAATCAGCATGACGGGCTCATGCATCTCAAGCAGGCGGTGATCGATGACGAGATCAACGCGTCCGGATCGATGAATCATACCGGCAGCGGAAACCGCTACAACGACGAGCGGTTGGATGTGATACGTGATCGCGCGACGACGGCCCGGGCGCGGGAGAAGTTTCTGGCGATGTGGAACGATCGGCAGCGCTACCATCTCTGGACACCATAAATACGGGGACGCACGTGGCAGACATCATCGACACAGACATTGCCGTCGTCGGGGCCGGTGGCGGGGGCGCGGTGCTGGCGCTCGCATTAGCGCAGAAGGGGATCAAGACGATCGTGCTGGAGCAGGCGCCAGGCCCGCCCCAGGGATTACGCGGGGAAATTCTTCAGCCGAACGGGCAACGGGTTCTGGATCGTCTGGGGTTGCTCAATAAGTTGCCGGTTGAGTCGGTCAGGCCGGTCCGCAAGTTTCATTTCTGCCGCGCGGGCGGAGAGCGCTTGTGCACGGTCGACTATGGCGAATTGCCCGCGCCCTACAACCACGCCGTCGTGACACTGCCGAACGTCGCGCATCACGCCATTCTCGATGCGATTCAAGCGGAACCCTCGGTCGCCCTCTGGTACGGCACCGGCTTTACGGGTCTGGTGAGGGAGGGGACGCGGGTCACCGGCCTGACGGCGAAGCGGGGCGGGGAAGACGTTACCGTTCGCGCGAAAATCGTCGTCGGGGCCGACGGCGCATTTTCCAAAGTCCGCGAGGCCCTGGCCATACCGGCCGAGGTCCACTTGTACCCGCAGGGCTATCTGATCGCGATTCTGGATTCTCCGCTGCCTGTGACCGAGGCGAAATATTATGTCGGCAAAAAAACCATTCTCGGGCTGTTCCCGGCGGCGGGCGCCAAGGTCTATTGCTTCTATATGATTCCGACCGGCTCCTACGATCAGGTCAAGGCGCAGGGTCTTCCCGCGTTGCAGCAGGCCTGGACCGCCGTCGATCCCATGCTCAAGCCGCTGTTTCTGCAATTGAAGCATTGGAGCCAGACGGCCTTCATGCCGACCGGGCGTGTCCGGACGCCGACCTGGGTGGCGGACGGAGCGGTGCTGATCGGGGATGCAGCTCACGCCATGAATCCGCATGCGTCGCAAGGCCGCATGCAGGCGATGGTCGACGCGATGACCCTGGCGGATCTGCTGCCGGAGTGCCTGGCGGAACAGAACTTTTCGGCTGCGAAGTTGAAGGCATATGAGGATGCCCGGCGTCCCCATGTCACGATGTTGCAGCGGCTGGCGGATGAACAGGTGCTGTTCTGGAACACCGCGAATCCCGTGATCGGGTTTCTCCGCGACCGGGTTTTCCGCACCCTGGACCGGAATCCGCGGCTGCGGTATCGCGTTCTGTCGACGACTGCGGGGTTGCGGCGCACGCCGCCGTTTTCATTGATCGATCGAGTCATGGCAGCAGGATTCCTGCCGGATCCGTTTGCCAGAAATACGGCAGCAGAAATGGCGAGGTCACACGATGGTAGGGAGTGAATGGGTTATCGACGGGCTGCCGGACGAGTACCTGCAGCAGTTGCGGGCCTATGTGAAGGACGTGCAACGCCTGTACGGCGATGCGCTCGACGGTGTGCTGCTGTACGGCAGCGCGGTGCGCGGCGAGTTTCTGCCGGGACGGTCGAATTTGAACGTCGTGCTCATCGTGAAATCCGCCAGGGCGGACCAGCTCAAGAAATACGGGGCTGTGCACCGCCGGTGGGCCAAGGAGCAGGTCGTCGTGCCGCTGTTTGTGACGCAAGCGGATTTGCCGGCGATGTCGCTCGTGTTTCCTCTCGAGTATTTGGAAATCCAGGAACAGCACCGGCTCCTTGCCGGTCAGGATCCGTTCGTCGGATTCAAAGTCGATCAACGGCATCTGCTGGCCGAAGTGCTGCAGAGCCTGCGGGGAAACCTGTTGCGCGTCCGGCAGCGGTTCATCGAAGGCGGAGGGTCCGAAGAAGCCATTACGATTCTGTTGCCCCTGTCGTTGACGGCGATGCTGCCCGTGTTGCGCGGGGTGCAACGGTTGCTGGGGCGGCCGGTGCTGTCGCAAGGCGAGCCGTTGTTGAAGGATTTCGAAACGTTTCTGTCCATCGATCTATCCGGTCTGCGGGACGCCTGGTTGCTCAAGCGGGGCCAGATTTCGCCGGGGCAGAAGGAAATTCCCCGGCTCATGGAGCGGTATCTGGAATGTCTCGAACGGCTGGTGCAGGCGGTGGAAGCCAGGCTGGCCCAGGAGAAGGCATGATCCGCCGGTTGAAACGCCTTGCGGGCGCGGCTCTGTCATTGATCGTGCTGGCGCTCGTCATGGGCGGGCCGGTACAGGCCGCGCTTTACGATCGTCCGAAGGAACGCGCGCCGCTGCCCGGCCCGATGGGCTATGTCAGCGATCATGCCGGCGTGCTCGATGCGGAGTGGAAGGAGCGGATTCGTTCAGTCTGCCAGGATCTGGAGCGCAAGACCGGAGTCGAGATGGTGGTCGTCACCGTCCAGTCGATCAAGCCCTTTCTCTCGGCCAACGAATATGCGGCGGCGTTGTATGGCAAATGGGGGATCGGATCGGCTCAGCAGGAGCACGGAATCATGGTGCTCGTTGCCGTGGAGGAACGGCAGGCGGCGATGACGCTGGGACGCCAGATGCTTCCCATCATCACCCCGGCGATCATGACCGAGATCGGCGGCGGCACGTTGCATCCCGCGATTCGGCTCGGCCACTTCGGGGAGGGCTTGTACCGCACCGTGGTGGCGCTTGCGACTCCGGCTCAAGAAGTCCGCGTCGGCACGCTGGCCAAGCATCATTTTAAGGGAGTCGGTTTTTGGATCACGCTCTTTACGAGCCTCGGTGCCATGTCCTTCTTCTGGTGGATCAGCCGCCCGGATTTACGGCATCCCTATCGCCGCATTCAGCGGGGCGAGTATTGGGGGACGGGACAGGGCGGCTTCGGTGGCAACTGGGGCGGGTTCGGCGGCGGGACGAGCGGGGAAGGTTTTAAGTAGACAACGGCACTATAACGAAGAAGGAGCGCAACATGGGCAAGGGACAGGACAAGAAGAAGGAAACGAAAAAGAAGCCGGCCAAGACGATGGCGGAGAAAAAAGCGGCGAAGAGAGAAAAGGCCAGGTAGTACCCGCGGGCTGGTCCGGCGGTTAAATGGACCCGGCCCTGTGCAGTATTCGTGTCTCTGCCGGTTATGAGCGGGGGGATCTACGAGGGACCTCCCGCCCTTCCTCCAAATCCTGTAAATCCGACCAGGCGGTCAAATCGGTCCGCGAAGGATCCGCCGCGTCACGGTACTTGTTAAATTTCTCGGCGCTTTCGGGCGAGCTCGGTCCCCGTTGCAGCATCATCTCGTTCCAGTCATTCAGTTCGGCCGGTGTATGGGGTCTCGCAACGCGACGAAACCAGCCGGCCACTCCCTCATCTGTCGGATTCAGCCTCACCGCGTCGGTGAATTGCGCATCGGTGAGTCCGGCGAATTCCAGGAGGCGGAAATCCATGGGGCAGGGGTAGATGTATTCGCCCTCGGTGCCGGCCTGCACGGCGCGGCATTTGTCGATCATACGCGCCAAGTGGACATAGCCTTCCAGCTTGGGGCGCATGCTGCGGGGGAAATGTTTTCGCAGATCCATCGATTAGTCTAGAGCAGTTTGTGATTCGCGAAGGTCAGGTTCTTGACGACGACCTGGCCGTTCTCAAATGCAATGATGCGGCGGGTGGCGGGCAGATCGGCCGCTCCCACTCGCACATGGGTATCGGTGAAACTTTCGACATTGTTCAGCTTCCCGTCGGTCGGGGAGTAGTAGTACACGGTATATCTCGTGGTCAGGTTTTTCTGATCCTGCGTAACGGCACTCTCTTCGACATTTATCGAGAACGCGAACGGGGTCATGCCCGGGTGGGCCATTTTTCGATTGATCTGGGTAATGCGATTGTCTTTGATCCGGTAGAAGGAGTTCGATCCGTGGATGTCGAGCTTGGTGCCGAACGGATGGCCGTCTTCTTCCATGGTGAGCGAGTATTTGCCGTCTGATTCTTCGAAGCTCCTCGGACCCCGGTGGACGGCGATCATGCCGAGCTGTTCCTGCGCCCATTTCTGAACTTCGGCATCGCCGAGTTGGACGGACACTTCGCGGGGGCCTTTCACCATAATAGGACCGGTGGTGACCTTTCCGTTGATGTTGACGGTCAGATCAGCGGTGAAGCCGTTGAAATCTTTCGGCCAACGGGCGGTTTTTTCGAATGCCTGCCGCAGGATTTCCCTGGCTTTGGGGTCATCGGCGACGGGTGATTGCGGGGCTGTATGCATGGACATGGTCAAGTCTCCAGTGGATGTAGTGAAGCGATTATACCCAGCGGGTTTGACGCGGCTCAATGGGGAAGAGCGGGTTCCGCTTCCGGGCGAAAAAGCGTGTTGGGTGTGGCTCAGACCCTAAATATCGTCGTCTAGTCAGATTACTTCACCATTTGTGTGATTTCTGATATAGTTCCGCGAGTTTTACCGGTCCGGCAAGCCTCCTGTCCGTGTGAGGGGACGCTAGAAGAGGATGGAGAAGAATGGAACGACGCGCGGCTTCCCATACTGAAGAAGAAGAGATGAACCAACGCCGCAAGCTGTTGAACGCGGCGAAGCGGGGCGATCAGAAGGCGATCGGGAAGTTGTTCGA
>OMJA01000069.1 GCA_900299245.1 Nitrospiraceae bacterium
AGCGGTGGGCCGGCTGGCCGGAGGCGTCGCCCACGACTTCAATAATTTGCTGACCGTCATTCGAGGCTACAGCGAATTGATTCTGAGCCGTCTGGGGGCCAGCGATCCCGCCAAGCGCGAGATGGAAGAGGTCAAGAAAGCCGCGGATCGTGCGGCCGGTCTGACCAGTCAGCTCCTGGCGTTCAGCCGCCGGCAGTTTGTCGCGACCAAAATCGTGGATTTGAATTCGATCGTGACGAACATGGACGGGATGCTTCGGCGTTTGCTCGGTGAAGACATCATTGAGCTGTGTTCTGAACTGGATCAGAGCCTGGGGTCGATCAAGGCCGATCCGGGACAGATCGAGCAGATCGTGATGAATCTGGCGGTGAACGCCCGGGATGCGATGCCGACCGGCGGGCGGCTGACCGTCGAGACGCGGAATGTGTCGATCGGTAAAGGTCCGCGCCGGGAGACGATGGCGCTCGATCCGGGCGAGTACGTCCTTCTGGCCGTCAAGGATACCGGGCACGGGATGGATGAGGAGACCCAGTCGCATCTTTTCGAACCGTTCTTCACCACCAAGGCTAAAGGCAAAGGCACCGGGCTGGGGCTGTCCACGGTCTACGGCATCGTCAAGCAGAGCGGCGGCATGATCGGTGTCGAGAGCAAAATCGGCAAGGGGACGACGTTTAAGATTTTCTTTCCGCGAGTGGACGGCGTGGCGCAAAACGGCCAGGCTGCGCCGGCAAATGCGGATCGGGTGCACGGGCGTGAAACGATCCTGCTCGTGGAGGATGAGCCGGCCGTCAGAGGCTTGGTGCATGAAACACTGCGGTTGCACGGCTATACGGTAATCGAGGCCCGCCATGGCATCGAAGCCCTGCTGGCGGGGACGCGCCATCTCGGTCCGATCCATCTGTTGCTGACTGATGTCGTGATGCCGCAGATGAGCGGGCCGGAAGTCGCCGAAAAGCTGACGACGGTGCGGCCCGAAATCAAAGTGCTCTACATGTCGGGCTATCCCGACCATCCGGTCTTTGCGCAAGGCGGCATCAAGCGGGACACGGCATTTCTCCAGAAGCCGTTTACGCCGAATGTGCTGGTTCAGAAGGTCCGCGAAGTGTTGGACGGCGTCAAAGTCGCCTAGCCGGACGGCCCGATCGCCCGCCGGTCGGCTTGATCTTCCCCCTCGGTTCCGTTTATCGTGCCCCGAATACTTCACGGCAGGATGGATCAGCTATGAGTCAGGCAGGACGAGAACTCGATATTCAGGCCTTTCGCATCGACCGGGAACCGTTTTACGCCGAAGTGCGCGGCGAAGTCGGCCTGTTCACGATCGCGGCCAGAAGCAAGATGCCGGTGATGCTCAAGGGGCCCACCGGATGCGGGAAAACCCGATTCGTGCAGCACATGGCGTATAAACTGGGCCGTCCGTTGATTACAGTCGCCTGCCACGAAGATCTCACGGCGTCCGACCTGGTCGGGCGCTATTTGCTGAAAGGGCAGGAAACGGTGTGGGTGGACGGTCCGCTGACGGTCGGAGTGAAGCACGGCGCGATCGTGTATCTCGACGAAGTGGTCGAGGCGCGGAAAGACACCACGGTGATCATCCATCCGCTCAGCGATGATCGCCGGGTACTGCCGATCGAGAAGAAAGGCCAGATCATCGAGGCGGCCGACGATTTCATGCTCGTGATCTCCTACAACCCCGGCTACCAGAGCGTGCTGAAAGATTTGAAGCAAAGCACCAAGCAGCGGTTCATGGCGATCGAGTTCGATTATCCGTCCCCTGCGGTCGAAACCACGGTGGTGGAGCGGGAAGCCGGTGTCAGTCGCGAGATCGCCGAGAAGCTGGTGAAGCTCGGCGGGAAAGTCCGCAACCTCAAAAACCATGGATTGGAAGAGGGTGTGAGTACCCGGTTGCTCATCTATGCCGGCACGCTGATTAAACAGGGAGTCGCACCCGAGCAGGCGTGCGATGTGGCGATCGCCCGGCCCATCACCGACGACGGGGATATGCAGCGCAGCATGCTGGAACTCGTCAAAGCCATCTTTTAGCGTGCGACGCAACGGTTCCTCTTACGCATGACTCATCCGATCGTGCAGGACACCAAAGACGGCGCGATCCTCACGATTCAGGTTCAACCGAAAGCCTCCAAATCCGAGTGTGTCGGCCTGCACGGCGATGCGCTCAAGATACGTGTGGCGGCCCCGCCGGTGGATGGAAGGGCCAACGAGGCTCTGCTCACGTTTCTTGCGACGCGACTCAAGGTGGCGCCATCAACGCTCGTCATTCAGTCCGGGGCCGGGGGGCGGCACAAGCGGGTCCTGTGCAAGACGCTTGCGGCGGCGGAGGTGCTGGCGCGGCTGGATCTGACCGCAGAGAAAGGACCGTAGCGTGATGACGCGATGGGCGGTGTCGTTCGTCGGTGTGGTGTGTCTGGCAACGTCGGCCTGTTCGGGGGCGAAGCCGGTGCTCTATCCCAATCCGCATTTTCAATCCGTCGGGAAGGACATTGCGGAACAGGACATCGAGGCCTGCAGGCACATGGCCGAGTCCGCCGGCGCGGAAGAGGGCGGCGGTAACGCCGGGCGCGTGGCCGGCAGTACGGCGGCGGGCGCGGGGATCGGGGCTGCCGCCGGTGCGGTCGGCGGGGCTATTTCCGGCGCCGCCGGGCATGGTTCTGCGATCGGGGCTGCAAGCGGCGCCGTGTGGGGATTGCTCACGGGAATTTTCAGCGCGGTCTTCAGTCCGTCGCACCCGCCCGAGGCCTATACGAATTTTGTCAATCGCTGTTTGCACGAGAAGGGGTATGAAGTGACGGGGTGGCAGTGAGGGGGAGGGCCGGGTGAATCGGTGGGGTTCCTTGCTCGCTGTCCGCGCACGATCAGAATGTGCTCGGACAATGCGCGCAGTCGGTACCTCACCGATTCATCCGGCGAAGTGAGAAGAGAAGCAAGAAACCGGAGGGCGCTAGCTGTGTCGAATCGATTGTGGCGGACATGTGTTGCCGTGATACTGCTGCTTAGTCTTGGGGCTTGTGCGGCGCCGGGGCCGGTATTGCGGTCGAACAAACATCTGCAATTGAGCGGGAAGGAAGGGGCGGAGCAGGATATTGCCGCCTGTCAGGAGAAAGCCGACCGGACCGGATTGAAGTCCGGTGTGAACCGTACCGGGAATATTATCGGCGGGGGAGTGTTGGGATTGATCATCGGGGCGGCAGGCGGGGCGTCAGCCGGCCTGATCGGGGGCGGTGCGGGTGTGGTGATCGGCGCGGCAGCCGGTGGAGGGATGGGGTTGATTGGCGGACTGGCAGCCGGTGCCTACAAGCCGGTTGATCCTGATCCGGCCTATGCCGATGTGGTCGTACGCTGTCTCATCGGGAAGGGGTATGAAGTCAGCGGATGGGAGTGAGGAGGGAGAGGCCTAGGCAGTGGGGTTGTTTCGTGCTCGCCCAACGCGCGTATGGGAACATCGCCTGACGCCCCGTCTGTGGTGAAAGGCAGAGATTAACAGAGAGTGTTTTTGCAGTCGGTGACGACGAGGTTGGTCGCTTTTTCAGAGGCATCCAGGTCGATGGTCAGCCACGCGATTCCCGCCGGTCCGTCTTCTTTTTGGGAACTTCCTTCAATCATGCTGACGATGTAGTAGCGGCCCGCCGGAATTTTGGTGAACCAGAAGTGGCCGGTTGGATTAGCTCTGGTCGTGCGGAGATAGGGGACGAGACGTTTATCCATTTCGAGTTGCCGAAGCGCTTCATGGGCACAGTTCACGGGCTGATGGGGTGCTGCTCCGGCGTCGCCTGCCGCCGGCTCGCCCGGGGACGAACAGCCTGTGGCTCGCACAAGATGGTCGAACCAGAAGCGGGTGTACTTTGTGACGGGAATCAGGTGGACCGGGGCCCCGGCCTGGGTAACGGCTTTCCCGGACGAGGCGCCGAGGAAAGCCTGGCCTGCCAGCGTGCCGTGGCCTTTTTGCTTGTAGGCCATGAACTCTTTTTCATTGAACGCCGGCTGCGATGCGGGAGTCGATTCGACGGCCGCGCTCTGACTCAGAGAGAAGGCGCCGGTCAGGAGCAGGACAGCGGCTCCAAGCAGGAATCTTCGGCCTGGTCGTACGATGGTCATTGTGCGGAAGGCGCCGGTTCGTCGGGAGCAGCCGGCGTCGCGGCAGCCTTGTGCTTCAGTGCGCGGCCTTTGTCGGGGGTCGGATCGGTGATGAGCCCGTAGATTTCCCGTCCCTCGTGGCCTTCCGGAAGATATTCGGTAATCGGCATGCCGTCTTCCCGCACAAACAGCAGGCAGTGGCAGTATTTGTAGATCTGCATCTCATCGCAGGCGCACATCCACCGCCGGAGCTTCGCTTCAGCCTGCTTATCCTTGTAGAAGTTGCAGGGGCAGAGGGGCTTTCCCAGCTCATCGATATGCATGGCCAGGCCTTTGACGACGGCTTCGGTCACGGCGGGGGTCGGATGCATCACGGTGCCGCTCTTTTCGGCAAACCCCTTCACGTATTTCCACATTTTATCGAGGCTCTCTTGCTTGGGTTCGGCCATGGGGTCTCCCTTCAGAATCGGTGCGGCTGGCGCCTGATCCGCTAGTTTACAAGCGCCAGGGCGTCCTTTACAATCCACCACTTCGCAAATTTGGCATCGATTCAGATAGACGGGCTATGGCGGAATCTCATACGAACACAGCACTGATCGATCGGCTGGTCGGCGATCTGGGGAAGGCGACGGCCGAGCAGCTGGTCGCTCAAGTGCATGCGCTCGGCGGCAAGCCGGAGCCTGTGGCGGCGGTGTTGTCGCTGTTGGAAGAATTGGCCGAGGTGTCGGAAAAGGTCGGACGCGCTGCGGTTGAGGCGCTTCCTGAGTTGGCGCGCCGGGCCGGGCTCGCTCCGGTTGTGCCCTGGCTCAATCTCGGCATTGTGCTGGTCGAGTCCTCCGGTGCGTCCGCCTTGAAGTATTTCAAAGAAAGCCCGCGCATGTTGGGCGTGGTGGAGCAGCCGGAGGCGCGCATTGCGATCCTTTCGGTCGGGGCTGAACTGGCCGAGCAGGATGCGAACGTTACCCTGGAATATCTCCGTACGGCGCCGCTGCTGCTCGAGGTGATTCCCGCCGGGCAATTGCAGCCCTGGCTGGAGGTCGGGGTGGAACTGACGCAGATCGATGTAGTGGTGGGGCTGGAGTATATCCGGCAACTCGCCGCCATCGCGCCGATCCTGCCTCTGAGCGAGATCCGGCCGTGGGTCGGGTTCGGGATGAAGCTGATCCAGCCGAACGCGATAGGAAATCCTGATTACCTTGGCACGATAGAGTTTCTCCGGACCAGCCCCGCGATCCTCGGAGATCTGGAGCAGCCGGTACTTCGTCCGAAAGTGTTGTCGCTCGGCGCAGTGATCGCGGGACAGTCGCCGGAGTCGGCGATTGCCTGGTTAGCGGAGGCTCCGGCGCTGCTGCGGACGTTGCCCTCGGTCGAGTGGCAGCTCAAGGTGGTGCAATACGGGGCCTTGATTGCCGAGCGGGATGCGGCGGCGGCGCTGGCGTATCTGCGCCGCGCCCCGGAGATGGTGGGGATGATCGGGGCCTCGGCCGATGCCGTCACGCGATTTGAAAACTGGTTCAAAGCGGGCATGGAAGTGCTGGCCTACAGCGTCGATGGCGCCCGGGCCTATTTCGGGCTGGAATCTCAGCGGTCGTTGGCCTCCGTGGAGCAGGCGTTAAGCGGCGTGCCGCTTCGGCGCGTAGCCAGGACCGTGAAATTGTTTGTGCAGGGGCTCTGCGGCTCGGATGTGCTGATTCAGGCGCTCCCGGAGGCGGTGACGGATGTTCCTGCCCGGGCTACGGTCAGCGCCGATGGCCGGACCATCGCGCTTCCGGCGCTGCTCCGGAAATACCAGACCTACGATGAGAATGTGCGGCTCTATCTCGTGATGGCGGCGCATGAGGCGGGCCACATCGAATTCGGAACCTATCGGCTCACGCTGGACTCGTTGCAGGATGTGGTCACGGCTGTCTGTGACCGGTACGGGCGCGGCGCGCAACAGCCGGCGTCATTGGCGGCGTTGTTCCGGCTCTATCCGCATCCGCGCTTGATTCAGGATCTCTGGGTTGTGTTGGAGGATGCGCGGGTCGAGGCTCATTTACAGCGGGAATACCCCGGCCTTCAGCGGGATCTTCAGCGGGTGGCAGGCGAAACGGTGACGCCGCGCGATCCGGCGCACGGGTTGACGGTAAAGGAACTGCTCGTCGATTGCCTCTTGCGGCTCTCGACCGGCGAGTCTGTCGAATCGGCGGTGCCTCGCGCAGTGCAGGGGGAAGTGGCGGTGCTCTGGTCGATGTGCGCGCCGGTCCTGGCGCCGGGAGCCTCCGCGGAAGAGACTCTGCGTCTCGTGCACGCGGTGTATGTCCGGATGGAGGAGCTGTTAGCGCCCAAGGCCGAGATGATTCAGGGTGATCCGGTTCAGGATGTGCCGGAGGAGCTCGGCGTGGGGCCGACAGGGTCGGAAGAGACGGGCGATCCCTATCGTCCCATGACCAATTGGGTGTACCGGGGAGAGATGAACCCCGAGTTTATCTCGCGGGATCAGACCCACGGCCAACAGGATGCCGGGCAACAGGCGCTCGGCGAGCGCAGCGGCAGCGGTGGATCCAAGGAGCAAGGCGGCCAGCAGCGGTCAGGCGGCGAACGGCACGATGCCGTGAGCGACGTGATGGGCGGTGGGCGTGCCCTTCCCGCAGTCGTCGATGAGTTGCTGGCGTTACCGGTAGAAGAACGGCCGTTGGAGGAAGTCAGCGGTCCGGGGGCGAAACGGATCCGGTATCCGGAATGGGATGCGACGATCCAGGATTACCGAGTGCAGTGGTGTCAGGTCGTGGAGCAGCCGGCTGAATCCGGATTGGATGAGGCCGTCGAGGCGGCGCTGTCGACGCATCGCAGCGCGGTCGCATCGCTCCGCCGGTTTTTTGAGAGCCTCCGTCCCCCGGCATTCCGGCGCACGGCGGCGCAGGCCGACGGCGAAGATGTGGATATCGACGCGCTGGTCCGCCGGGTCGCGGAGCAGCAGGCCGGGATGGAAGGCAGCGACCGGATCTATGTCCGGCATGAGAAAAAAGAGCGGGATGTGGCCGTGGCGTTTCTGGTGGATGTGAGCGGGTCGACCGGCCGGCAGTTGGAAAGTGGACGGCGGGTCATCGACATCGAGAAGGAAAGTCTGGTACTTCTGTGCGAAGCACTGGAGGCGGTCGGAGACCGGTACGGGGTGTATGCCTACTCCGGACAGGGGCGGACGCAGGTCGAATTCTCGGTGATCAAAGACTTCGACGAACCTCTGGGGCGCGCCACGGCGCACCGGTTGGGCGGTCTGGTTCCGCGGCAGCAGAATCGTGATGGCGCGGCCATTCGTCATGCGACCGCCAAGCTCCGGGCCTGCGAGGCCCGCACGAAACTGCTGGTTCTGGTGAGCGACGGCCGTCCTCTGGACGGGGACTATAAAGACGACTATTCGCTCGAAGATACCAAGGCGGCGCTCCGTGAGGCGCGACAGGCCGGGATCGAACCCTTCTGCGTCACGATCGACCGGGAGGCCGATGCCTATCTTCGGCGCATGTATGGCGATGTGCGGTTTGCCGTGATCGACCGGGCGGAATCGCTACCGGCCCGGTTGCCACGGATTTATCAACGATTGACGACGTAGGCCTATGTCCGATACATCTGCACGACCCGCGGTTCCGCCCTGGCTCTATAAATTGTTTACGGGGCACCAATATCCCTATGTGCGCCGGCTGGCGAAGTTCGGCCAAACGGTGGTTCCCGGCGAGGATCGTCCGGAGCCGACGAAGGAGATGATCGACGCCAAGTTCTGGGAGGTCTATCCGCGCTGTTGGGTGAAGATCCTTCAAGAGGTCAAAGTCGGGATGATCGTGGTCTTTCACGATCTGGGAGAATATCCGGCGGGCGGGTATCAGGCCCTGGTGGACGACCCTGAAGCCTTCCTGTCGGCAACCTACGGCAAGAAGAAGATCAAGGTCAATTTCTACGACGGGGAAAATTTTGTGTGCACGATCAATTTCAAGGTGGCGGGCTGGACGGAGCATGAGGGCGGGCATTGACGGGTTCAGCGCATCCTGTGTGCTCGCGCCCCGCGCACGCGGGATTGATCGATGGAAGGGCTGATGCGGGCGGCGCCCGGGGCATGCGCGCAGTCAACGATGCGCCGAACCCGTCGGAGTAGGGAGCGGTGGGGACAGGACTTAGGAGCTGAGGTGTGATGATGGGGCGACCGAAGATTACCGTAGTGGGTGCGGGCAATGTGGGTGGGACGGCGGCGCAACGGCTGGCCGAGCGGGACCGGTACGATGTCGTGCTGGTCGACATTGTCGAAGGCGTTCCCCAGGGGAAAGCGCTCGACATGGCGCAGGCCGGGCCGGTATGCGGCTATAGCTCGCGTGTGGTCGGAACCAACGGATATGAAGAGACAGCCGGATCTGCGGTGGCGGTCATCACCTCGGGGATCGCCCGGAAGCCGGGTATGAGCCGGGACGATCTGCTCGCCACGAACGCCAAGATCGTCAAGTCGGTCGTCGCGGAGTTGGTGTCACGCTCTCCGGAGATCATTCTCATCCTGGTGACCAATCCTCTGGATGCGATGGTGCATGTCGCCTTGAAGGTCAGCAAGTTTCCCAAGTCGCGGGTGATCGGCATGGCCGGCGTGCTCGATTCGGCCCGTATGCGCACGTTCATTGCGAACGAACTGAATGTGCCGGGCCCCGATGTGGAAGCCATGGTACTGGGTGGACACGGCGATACGATGGTGCCGCTGCCCCGGTACACGACGGTCAAGGGCAAGCCGGTGTCGGAGCTGATTCCCAAGGACCGGCTGGATGCCATTGTGAAGCGCACACGCGAGGGCGGGGCCGAAATCGTGGGGTTGTTGAAAACCGGCAGCGCCTTCTATGCGCCGTCGGCGTCGGCGGTCGATATGGTCGACGCGATCATGCAGGACCAGAAGCGGGTCTTGCCGTCGGCCGTGCTGTGCGAGGGCGAATACGGGTTGAAGAATGTTATCGTGGGGGTTCCGGTGAAGCTGGGCCGCGGCGGGGCCGAGCAGGTCGTTGAATATGATTTGACGGCCGACGAACGGGCTGCACTGGAGGCTTCCGCGACAGCGGTGCGGGAGTTGTGCGCGAATGTCGATCGATTGATGATGTCGTGAGTGTCAGCGAGCCGGCGCAGTGCCGGTTGCGTGACAAATTGAGGGGGCTGCAGCAAGCTGCAGTCGAGCAATAAACCGTGTGAGGAGAGGGAACTATGAAATTTCTTGAAGATCCGATGCAGACGATCGGTGCGGGCTTCGCACTGGCTGTCGTATTGATAGTGGTGTTTCTCGGCCTGTCCGGAGTCGGCGCCGGTGAGGTCGATTGGGTGGGCATGATCATGCGCTGGACGCATTTTCTCGCGGGCATCACCTGGATCGGGTTGCTGTATTTCTTCAACCTGATCAATGCCGGGTTCCTCAAGAGCCTCGACGGTCCTACGAAAAACGTGGTGATTCCGAAGCTGATGCCGGCGGCGCTCAACTGGTTCCGCCATGGAGCCACCGTGACCGTGCTGGCCGGCATCGGGCTGTATGGCTACATGTATGCCAAAGGCGGTACCGGCGCCATCGCGCTGGGCATCGGCGGATTGCTGGGCATCATTATGATGGCCAATGTCCATGCGATCATCTGGCCGAATCAGAAGAAGATCATCGCAGCCGTGACGGCGGCGGCACAGGGGACCCCGGCGCCGGCCGAAATGGCGCAGTGGGGCCGGACGGCGCTGCTCGCGTCCCGTGTGAATTTCCTGTTGTCGATCCCCATGCTGTTTTTCATGGGTGCCGGCAGCCATTTCAAGTAGGCTGGTTTCAGCCATTTCGCCGGTTCGGGAACACCCGGCCGGCGAAATGGCTCCCTCCTTCCGGCAATCCCGCCCGATGGTCCGAGATGCCTACATGAGCCATAGGGCCCTTGCCCTAACTGCTTGAGATTCAGGCCCATTCCCGATGAGTTGCCTTGACGGAGGCGCGCGGTCAGCCGTATAGTACCACTTCCAAACTCGCGGATTTTTTCGAAGGAATGTCTATGTCCATTGCGACTGAACCCCGTCTAGTCCAGAAGCTTGAAGGGGCTCCCTGGGAGATTGAAGGTTATCTCAAAGTGGGGGGCTATGAGGCGTGGAAGCGGTGCGTCGACGGCCTGAAAGCCGAGGATGTCGTAGCCGAACTGAAGAAAGCCGGGCTTCGTGGCCGGGGCGGCGCCGGATTCCCGACCGGAGTCAAATGGGACAAGGTGTTGAATCATCGGGTGAAGGAACATTATTTCGTATGCAATGCCGGCGAGCACGAGCCGGGGACGTTCAAGGACCGGTACCTGCTCAAGACGCTTCCCCACCAGTTGATCGAAGGCTGCTTGATCGCCGCTCATACCGTTCAGGCCAAGGCGGCCTTCATCTACGCGAATCATGAATATGAAGAAGAGCGGGAGAATCTGAAGAAGGCGATCGCACAGGCCAGAGCCCGCGGATTTCTGGGAAAGAATGTGTTGGGGAAGGGATACGACATCGAGTTGGAGGTATTCGAAGGCCATGGAAGCTATGTGGCCGGAGAAGAGACGGCGATGTTGGAGTCCATGCAGGGCCGTCCGGCCATGCCCCGGCAGAAACCCCCGTTTTATCCGACGGACTTCGGTCTCTATGGCAAGCCGACGCTGGTGAACAATGTGGAGACACTCTGCAATATCCCGCGGATTCTGTATAAGGGCGCAGCCTGGTTTACGCAGGTCGGAACGGAGAAATGCCCCGGCACGATGATGTTTTCCCTGAGCGGATCGGTGAATCGCCCGGGGGTGTATGAAATGCCGATGGGCGTGACGATCCGTGAGTTGATCGAGAAGTGCGGCGGCGGCGTCGCCGGTGGCCGGCAGATCAAGGCGGTCTTCCCCGGAGGCCCGGCGTTTTCGATGGTGACGGCCGACCAATTGGATTTGCAGATGGATTTCGACTCGCTCAAGAAGGCCGGAACGGGATTGGGCAGTGCCGGAACGATTGTCATCGACGATGCGACCTGCATGGTGGCGGCGACGCTGAAGTATTCGAATTTCTTCAAGGGTGAAAGCTGCGGGCAATGTCCGCCCTGCCGGATGGGGACGAACAATCTGGCCACGCTGATGGCGAAAATTGAAGAGGGCCAGGGCACGCAGAAAGATATGGATAGTTTGCTACAGCTCTGTGGATTCGTGAAGGGGACCGGCTACTGTACGCTGGTGACCGGCGCGGCGGTGCTGGTGCAGAGCAGCGTGAAGCTGTTCCAGAAAGAGTACGAAGAGCATCTCCGGCTGCAGCGGTGCCCGTTCAAGCCGGCGGTGGTGGGCGTCTAGAGGTCGATCATGCCGCGTGTGACCTTCATACATCCTCGGGGGAAGAGCGGCACGGTGACCAGAAATCTCACTCTGCTGGATGCGGCCAAGGAGCTGGGATTCCCGCTGAATCATGATTGCGGCGGCAATGCTTCCTGCACGACCTGCCGGGTCGAGGTGCAGTCCGGCAGCGAGAATCTGTCCGAGATCGACTTCGATGAGCAGGACCTGCTGGACCGGGAAGATTTGAGTCAGCCCTGGCACCGGCTGGGCTGTCAGGCGAGAGTGTTGGGCGATGTCGTCGTGCGGGTGCCGGAGTCCAAGTTTGCGGATCCGAAGTTTGTGGAGCCTTCGGCGGCACAAACGGAGGTTCAGGGAGTTGATATTCGGTAGAGAGGTGTTACACTAAGCCAACCCGGATCGCTGGTTGCGGATCTGGAGATATAGGAGGATCCTACGATGGTTACGATTACCCCGGTTGCAGAACAGAAGATCCGTGAGCTCATGGCCGAAGAGAAGGACGTGGTCGGTCTGCGCGTCTATGTCCGCGGCGGCGGATGCCATGGCTATCAATATGGGATGGCGTTCGAGTCCAAGATGGCCGAGGACGATACGGTCATCGAAAAGGGTGACGTCAAGGTCATCATGGATTCCCAGAGCGCGCCCCTCTTGCAGGGTGCCGAAGTCGACTATGTCGACAGCGTGCAGGGTTCGGGATTCTCGATCAAGAATCCGCAAGCCAAGACGACCTGCGGCTGCGGCAGCTCCTTCAGCGCGTAAGCGGACAGACCGGAAGGAAGAGGACGCGTACTCTGCCTACAGTCTTGAGATAGTATGAGGCCAGGGTTGCCCGAGAGGGGAATCCTGGCTTTGTCTTTTTTACCGGCTCCAGTGTGGATGGTATGGGACAGCGCAGCATCACAAGACGATACCGGTTTTGCGCCGCACATCGGTTGCACACCGACCATTTTTCGGTGGAAGAAAACCGGGCGGTGTTCGGCAAGTGCAACAATCCCAACGGGCACGGGCATAACTACGTGGTGCTCGTGACGATCGGCGCTCCGGAGGATGCGCAGTCCGGACGAACGGTGGGCGTCGAGCTGCTTGACCGGATCGTGGCCGACCGGATCGTGAACCGGTTCGATCATCACGATCTGAATCAGGACCCAGAGTTTGCCGCACAAACGACGACGGGGGAGAACCTGGTGCTGTTGATCTGGGATTTGCTCGTCAAAGAGATTCCGGACGGGCAACTCAAGAAAGTCGCGGTGATCGAGACGAGGGACAACTATTTCGAATACACGGGGTCGGCCCCGGTTGCGGCACGATCCTAGGGAGAGACTATGGCCAAGCGAGCGGCAGGGAAACGGCGGGCTGAGAGCGATGACGCGGGCGGGACGGGCCGGCCGGCTGACGTAGAGGTGTTGCAGTCACTTGTCACCGAAATGTTGTTGGCCCTTGGCGAGAATCCGGGCCGTAACGGGCTGCTCAAGACGCCTGAGCGTGTCGCCAAGGCGCTCGCGTTCATGACGCAGGGGTATCAGCGCGATATCGACCATCTCCTCAACGGCGCGCTGTTTCCCATCGAGTACGACGAGATGGTGATCGTGAAAGACATCGACTTTTTCAGCATGTGCGAGCACCACATGCTGCCCTTTTTCGGCAAGGTGCATGTGGGGTATCTGCCGAACAAGAAAGTCGTCGGTCTCAGCAAGATTCCCCGCATCGTCGACACCTTCGCGCGGCGGCTTCAAGTGCAGGAGCGGCTCACCGTGCAGATCGCGGAGACCCTCAAGACAAAACTCAATGCGCATGGCGTCGGCGTCGTCGTGGAAGCCCGCCATCTGTGCATGATGATGCGCGGTGTGGAAAAGCAGAACACTGTCGCCGTCAGCAGTTCCATGCTCGGGGCGTTTCGCACCCAGCAGCAAACCCGGCTGGAGTTTTTGAAGCTCATCCGCCGCGGCAGCGTCGGCGAGTCGGATTAAGCCAGTTCGCCGGCAAGCTCTGTCACGATCTTCGTAAACGCTTCGGGTTGTTCCAGATTGGCCAGGTGGGCGGCATTCGGGATGATGGCCAGTTTGGCGCCGGGAATCTGCCCGGCCATGAGCTGCGCATCGGAGAGCGGAGTGGCCTGGTCCAGTTCGCCCACGATGATTCTGGTCGGACAGGTGATCTGTCTCAAGAAGGGCACCGAATCAGGCCGTTCTTCCATGGCCATCAAATCTCCGGCAATCCCGCTGATCTGATTTCCTTCAATCATCGTTCGGACTTGTTGAACGAGCTCCGGCCTCGACTGAATCGTCGCGGGGCTCAGGAGCTTCGGGAGCATGAGATCGGCGATGGCGGACGGTCCCTGTTTGTAGGCGATCTGGGCCATCTGGAATCGCCCCGCTTTGCCTTCGGGCGCATCGGCTTGCGCCTTCGTATCCGCCAGGACCATACCCTTCACCCGGTCCGCGTATTTTCGATGGAGTGCCAGCAGGATGTACCCGCCCATCGACAGGCCGACAAACATGGCTTGCTGAATCGACAGATGGTCCAGCAATGCACGGACGTCCTCGGCCGCCTGATCGAGATGGTAGTGCCACAGCGGGGCGTCGGACTCCCCGTGTCCGCGCAGGTCGATCGTGATGACGCGAAACCGCGGGGAGAGCGCCGCTTCCTGCTTGGCCCACATGGTGCGGTTCAACGGAAAGGCATGCAGAAAGATGATCGGCAGGCCGATGCCGGTGTCGCTATAAGCCAGAGTGACGCCGTTGACTGTTGTTTTCACAAGCCGCTCCGATCGCGAGTTGTTCGTAGCACCGGCTGATTGCAGGGTCAAGGGGTGGTTTGCGATGAAGGTATATGGCGTATACAATCCGCTTATTTGCAGGAGGCCTCAATGCCGACGCCGCGCGATCCAGGGCCTGACTTGTTCGCTTCTCCCCAGTCCGGCAGGAAGGCTGACGCTCCGCTGGCGGAGCGGATGCGCCCGCGGGAATTCGCCGATTTTGTTGGACAGGACGAGATCGTCGGGCCTGACCGGCCTCTGCGGAAAGCCATTGAGTCCGACCGCCTCTCCTCTGTGATCTTCTGGGGCCCTCCGGGATCCGGCAAGACCACGCTGGCTCATCTCATCGCCCGCCATACGAAAGCCCACTTCGTCGCCTTCTCGGCGGTGACCGGGGGCATTCCAGAACTGCGCGAGATCATCAAGGCCGCCGAGCATCGGCTTGCGTTGCAGCAGCAAAAGACGGTGCTCTTCGTCGACGAAATTCATCGCTTCAATAAAGCCCAGCAGGATGCCTTTCTTCCCCACGTCGAACGGGGTACGGTGATTCTGGTCGGCGCGACGACGGAAAATCCTTCGTTTGAAGTGATCAGTCCGCTGCTATCGCGCTCGATTCTGGTCGTGCTCAAGCCGCTCTCGGATGAAGCCTTGGGGCTGATCCTGGATCGTGCGCTGACTGATTCGGAAATCGGTCTGGGGCAATTGAGGGCGCTGGTGTCGCCGGAAGCCCGTCGACGCCTGATTGCCTTCGGCAACGGTGACGCGCGTGCGTTGCTGACGGCAACAGAGTTTGTCGTCACCCAGGCGCCGATCGGCCAGGACGGAGTAAGGCATATCGATGAGGCGGTGCTGGCTGCCGCGCTGAACAGGCAGGCGCTACGGTACGACAAGACCGGCGAAGAGCATTACAATATCATTTCTGCCTACATTAAAAGCCTGCGTGATTCCGATCCGCATGGAGCGCTCTATTGGCTCGCCCGGATGCTGGAAGCGGGGGAAGATCCGAAATTCATCGCCCGCCGGATGGTGATCTTTGCCTCGGAAGACGTCGGGAATGCCGATCCTATGGGGCTGCTGGTGGCTAATGCCGTGGCTCAGGCTGTGCAGTTTGTCGGGCTCCCGGAGGCTCAAATCAATCTCGCCCATGGGACGACGTACCTCGCGACCTGCCGGAAAGATAATGCGTCATACGTCGGCCTGCTGGAGGCCAAAGAGGATGCGCAAACTCATGGAAATCTTGGAGTTCCGCTGCATTTGCGGAATGCGGTGACGTCCCTGATGAAGGGGGTCGGTTATGGAAAGGGGTATCGGTATGTCCATGATGATCCCCGGGCAAGGACTGAGCAGGCGCATCTTCCTGATCCGTTAACCGAACGGCGCTACTATCGTCCTAAGCCCGATTCATAGGGCCGTTTTTGGTGGTTTACAAAGATTTCTAATCGGTTATACTTAGTCTTATGAAGCGAGGAGAAACGAAGCAATCGGCGGCATCTGCCGTTGCCAGCGAGCGAAGGAAGTTCGTTCGTGCGACGTTGGTCGGCTCTGCGCTGATCGCACCGAAGAATGGTGGTCGTGCCAGCACGGCGGTGCTCGATAACGTTAATAAGATCGGCGCAGGCCTGCACACCAAAGAGCGGTTCCCGATCAACGAGCGGGTCAGTGTGTCGCTGGCGTTCCTGGATTCCGACGGCGCCGACCAGCAGGAAAAGCTGGAGGGAACGGTTGCATGGGTGCGGGATTGGGAAAAAGGATTTCTGACGGGCGTCGTCTGGGACGACCTGGTGACCAAAGATAAGAACCGCTGGCTGTTTTACTACCTCGAAGAAACGATCAAATCTTCCGTCTGACTTCCTGCGTGCCCGGCTTGTTTTTCCAATCAGGCAGTACTGCTACGCAAAGGCCGTCAGTTTTTGTTTAACCTCTTCCAACTCCGCTGACAGGGTTTCCCAGCGGGCGGTGAGCCGTACGAGATCTTTCTTCCATCCGTCGTACTCGATCTGCAGATCGCTCCAGGCGGTGGATTTCTCTTTGTAAATTGTGGGGTCGGCCAGCTCAAGGTCCCGCGCTTTGATCTTCGATTCGCACTCGGCGATCTCGGCCTCGGCTCGCGCGACCTGCTTTTCCAGCCTGGCCTGGGTCTTGTTCAAATCCCGGCGATCTCCGGCTGAAGATTTGGCCGAGGTCTGCGACGCCATCGCCTTGGTCGGTCCGGCGTTTTTCCCGCGGTCGGCTCCCTTCAGATCGTCGCTCGATTCCCTGATGGACTCGAGTTCCTGCGCTTTTTTCCACAAGTAGTACTCGTAGTCTCCGGAGAAGCTGCGGGCTTTGCCCTCTTCAATCTCGATGACCCGGGTGCACACTCTGGTCAGAAAGGTCGGATCGTGGGAAATGAAGATGATCGTGCCGGGGAAGTCCGAGAGCGCATCGGTGAGCATATCCACCGACGCCGGATCGAGATGGTTGGTCGGTTCGTCGAGCAGCAGCGTGTTCGCCGGTTCGACCAGCATGCGCGCTAACGCGACACGGTTCCGTTCCCCTCCGCTCAGCGCCTTGATCGGTTTCTTTTGATCGTCACCGGTGAACAGAAACGCGCCGGCGATCCCGCGGAGGAAGTTCATCTCCGCTTGATGGGAGACTTCAGAGAGAGACTCAAGAATCGAATGCTCGGGGTTCAAGGTCTCGGCCTGGTGCTGGGCGAAGTAATGCAGGGTAACGCCGTGGCCGACGGTTCGTTTGCCTTTGTCCGGCTCCAACGCGCCGGCCAGCATTTTGAGCAGCGTGCTTTTGCCGGCCCCGTTTTCTCCCACCAGCGCGACGCGTTGGCCCCGCTCGATCGAACAGTCGACTCGCTCATAGACGACTTTTTCGCCGTAACGCTTGGCGGCGCCTTCGATCTCGAGGACCTGCCGGCCGCTGGCCGCGGGGAGAGGGAATTTGAATTTGACCCGCTTCGGATCGCGCTTGACCTCGATCATCTTGACCTTCTCAAGCTGCTTGATGCGCGATTGGACCTGGCTGGCTTTGTTCGCCTGGTACCGGAAGCGATCGACGAAGGTTTGTACCCGCGCCACCTCTTTTGCCTGGCGGTTTGCGGCGGCTTCGCGCTGGGCATCCCGCTCCGCGCGGACCCGCTGGAACGACGTGTAATTGCCCCTGTACTCTTCGATTTTATGGTGACGGAGATCCCAGATGTGGGTGACGACACGGTCGAGAAACGCGGTGTCGTGGCTGATGAGCAGCAGCGTCATTTCCGAATCCAGGAGGAACTGCTCGAACCAGCGCTGAGTCGGCTTGTCCAGGTGGTTGGTCGGCTCGTCGAGCATCAGAACGTCGGGGTTGGTCAGCAGCAGGTGGGCCAGCGCGACCCGCATCCGATAACCGCCGGAGAGCTTTTCGACCTGACGGGTAAAATCGATTTCCGAAAATCCCAGCCCCATGAGGATTCGCTCCGCCTCATGTTCAGGGTAGAGGTCGCGATGAGTCGCATCCAGCACATTCTTGCCGATGATCGTTTCGAGTTCCTGGGGGAGATAGCCGATGCGGAGACGCGGGCGCTTGCGGATGTTGCCTTTGTCCGGAGATTCTTCCCCGAGGATCATGCGGAAGAGCGTGGTCTTGCCGGCACCGTTCGGTCCGACCAGCCCCACCCGTGAATTCGGGCGGAGATGCGCCGATGCGCCTTCAAGCAGAATACGCGTGGAATATTGTTTGTAGACCGATTCGATTTGCAGCATGGCGATGTTTCAGTCAGGCAGAGCGATGAATGAGCAGTAGCTATCCGCGCGCAAATTCACGCGACGATCTAGAGAGCGCGGTTCAACCGGGGTTGGTTTGGTGGAGCTGGCCGGGATTGAACCGGCGACCTCGTGAATGCCATTCACGCGCGCTCCCAACTGCGCTACAGCCCCACACCGTTGGTCTAG
>OMJA01000070.1 GCA_900299245.1 Nitrospiraceae bacterium
TCCACCAGCGGGCGCGCCGTTTGAGCGACCTGATTCAGTTCATGGTGCATGATCAACAAGGCGCGAAGGGTTGGGGGTAATGGACCGGACAATTGCGATAGATGTGAATCGGCTGTGCAAGACCTACGACAGCCATAAAGCGGTGGACGATCTTTCTTTCCAGGTCTATGCGGGCGAAATCTTCGGCCTGCTGGGGCCCAACGGCGCGGGGAAAAGCACGACGCTGCGCACGATCATCACGCTGCTGCATCCGACGTCCGGCAGCGTCTCGGTGCTCGGGCACGATACGGTGCGGGAGGCGGATCTGGTCCGGACGCTGTTCGGCTATGTGCCGCAGGAGCGGGCTATCGACCGGTTCCTGACCGGGCGCGAGCATCTCGAATTGCTCGGGGCGCTCTACCATCTGACGAAAGACGAAGCCGCGAAGCGGATCGCCGAACTGCTCAAGCTGGTCGAGCTCGAAGCGCATGCGGACCGGCCGGCCAAGACCTATTCGGGCGGCATGAAGCGGAAGCTCGATATCGCCTGTGGGCTCCTGCCGAATCCGAAGATTCTCTTTCTGGACGAGCCGACCTTGGGGTTGGACGTGCAGAGCCGGCTGCGGATCTGGGACTATATCCGGATGCTCAAGGCCCGCGGCATGACGGTGGTCATGACGACCAACTACCTCGATGAAGCCGATCAACTGTGCGACCGTCTGGCGATCATCGATTGCGGCAAGGTCAAAACGATCGGCTCTCCGGCCGAACTGAAAGTGGCGCTCGGCGGCGATATCGTCTCGCTCACGATCAAGGAAACGGCGCGGCTCGGCTCCTTGGCCGAGGCGATCACCGGCCGGCCCGCTATCCGCACGGTGAACACGACGGCCACCGGGCTGGACATTCGCGTGGAGTCCGCTGAAAAAGCGCTCCCCGCAATCTTGGAAGCGGCGAACAAGCTGGACTGCCGCCTCGATTTTATTGACTATCACCGTCCCCGGCTGGACGATGTCTTTATCGCCCATACGGGCCGCTCGCTCAAGGACGCGGCTCCGGCGACCGAGTCAGGGGAATAGGGAATACTATGGCGCACTATTGGCAGGAAATCGGAGCTCTGACGATGCGGTGGGTCCGCCGTCTGAGCCGGGAAAAGTTCAGCATGCTCTTCACGCTGGTGCAGCCGATGCTGTTCTGGCTGATCTTCTTCGGCAATCTGTTTCAGCGCGCCGCGGATGTGCAGGTGACCCAGGCGCCCAATTACATCAGCTTCCTCGCGGCCGGCGTGGTCGTGATGACGGTGCTGAACAACGGGCTGGCCGGCGGCGTCGATCTGCTGTTCGACAAGGAGAACGGGTTTCTCGAACGGCTGATGTCCGCGCCGATCCACCGGAGTTCGGTGATCCTCAGCCGGTTTATCTTCGTGATGACGATCACGTCTCTGCAAGTCCTGGTGATCCTCGGCATCGCGTTTCTCTTCGGCGTGCATCCGGCGACGGGCTTGCTCGGCGTGGCCACGATCCTCCTGATCGGCATGCTGTTCGGCGTGGGGCTGACGGCCATCTCGATGGCGATGGCCTTTTCGGTAAAGAGCCACGGTGACTTCTTCTCCGTCCTCGGGTTCCTGTCGCTGCCGATGATTTTCCTCAGTTCGGCGCTGGTGCCGCTGACGGCCATGCCGGGCTGGATGAGTGTGCTGGCGCAGTTCAATCCCATGACCTGGGCGATCGACGCCGTGCGGCCGCTGATTCTTACCAATTGGGGCGATGCGCTGCCGCATGTGGGGATGGCGGTCGTCGTGATGCTCATTTTCGACGCGCTGTGTCTGTACGGAGGTGCGAAGGCTTTCCGCCGCGCGATGGGCTAACAGGCAGGACGGTGAACTTGCCGACCAGCGGCGTTCTCGCGGCGCTCAGAGGCTCAACGTACAGGGTAAGTACGACTCGCCTCTTCGCTTGCTGCGGCCTTGCTGCTCAACAAGTTGACCATCCTGCCGATTGAGGTTAGAGAAGGATTGTGATGATGGTGGTTCCAGAGAGTCAGATCCGCGCCCTCATCCGGCTGCTGTCGGATGAAGACGTGCGCATTGTCGAAACCATCCGCGACAAGCTGATCGATATCGGCCCCGTGGCCGTGCCGCTGCTGCAGGAAGCCGAAATCGAGCAGCCGGAAATGGCGGATCGCATCGCGGCGATTCTGGAAGAGATTCGCTGGGGCAAGCTCGAAGACGAGATGCGGGTCCTGGCTGCGGGTCCGGACGAGACCATGAGTCTGGAGGAAGGCGCGTTCCTCATCGCCCGCTATACCTATCCCTTGCTCGATACCGCCGCGTATCGCCGGATTCTCGATATGATGGCGCAGGAAGTGCGGGAGCGCATTGGGCCGCGCGCGTCGGGTGAAGAAACGGTCAACGCGCTGAATCGCTACATCTTCACCGAGCAGGGGTTCAAGGGGAACACCAAGAACTATTACGAGGTCGAGAACAGCTATCTGAATCGCGTGATCGACCGGCGGGTGGGGATCCCTATCAGCTTGTCGGTGGTCTATCTCCTCATCGGGAAACGGCTGGGCCTGCCGCTGTACGGCATCGGGATGCCGGGACATTTCCTGGTGAAGTACGAGTCGGACCGCTACAAGATTTTCATCGATTGTTTCAACGGCGGCGCGTTGTTGACGGAAAAGAACTGCGCCCGGTTCTTAACGGAAGCCGGCTACGGCTTCGACGACAAGTACCTGCAGCACAGCCCGGTTCGCGCCATTCTCTCCCGCATGGTCAAGAATCTGCTGGCCATTTATTCCAAGATGGATGAGCCCGTGAAGA
>OMJA01000071.1 GCA_900299245.1 Nitrospiraceae bacterium
ACTGGAAAACCAAGATCACCGGAGCCTGCAATCGCTGCCAATCCGGCCATTGCTCCGCCCAGTTCAGCGTCCGCTACGACTGTACGCCGCAACAGTAATTCTATGCCCCTCACTCGGGCGATCAAACAGGCAGCCCTCGCGCTCGGATTCGACGCCGTCGGCATCGTCCGCGTCGACAGTCCTGCCGCGCCGCAGGCCACACTCACTTCGCGGCTGACTCAATGGCTCGAACGCGGCTACCACGCGACCATGGCCTGGATGGAGCGAACGCCGGAGAAGCGGGCCGATCCCAGGATCGTGCTGCCGGGCTGTCGTTCGATGGTGTGTGTCGGCCTCAATTATCTGACCGACGACCGCGCGGATGAATTGCCGGGCTATGGCCGCATCGCCCGCTATGCCTGGGGCCGCGACTATCACGACGTGCTCGGCGCGAAACTCAAGCAGCTGGAAGAACGAATCGCGACATTGGCCCCCCAGGCGATCACCCGCTCCTATGTCGATACCGGACCGATCATGGAAAAAGCCTGGGCAGAGCAGGCTGGGCTGGGCTGGATCGGCAAACATTCCAACCTCGTATCATCTGACCATGGCTCCTGGCTGCTCCTGGGGGAAATTCTCACGACATTGGAATTGGAGCAGGACGAACCGGCCACGGATCTCTGCGGGAGTTGCACCCTCTGCATACAGGCCTGCCCTACCCGGGCCATCACCGAACCCTATGTGGTGGATGCCAACCGCTGCCTCTCCTATCTGACGATCGAGCATCGCGGAGAGGCCGACACCATTCCGAGCGACCTGCAACGGCAATTCGGCAATCATATTTTCGGCTGCGATGATTGTCTCGATGTCTGTCCGTTCAATCTTCGGGCGGGCTTCACCAAAGAGCCGGCCTTCACCCCCTCACCGCTCACGCTGGCTCCCTCTCTGGAAACGCTGGCCCAGATGGATGAGGCGACATTTCGCGCATCCTTTCACCACAGCCCCATCCGTCGCGCCAAACTGGCAGGACTTCAGAGGAACGCGGCCATCGCCCGCACAAACTCCTGATCCGGCTGCCTCCCCCGCTACTCCCACGCAATGCGCCTCCCCTCTTTCATTCCGTCGGAATCGGGAGTAGGCTAAGAGTCAGTCGACCGGTGGTTCGCCAGGAGTCCTACACAAGGAGCCCTCCGAATGAACCCTACGACAGTGCTTCTCATCTCGCGCGATCCTCACATACGTCGTGTCCTTGAGCAGGTCATCCCCTCACATATCAGGATGCTGACCGCAACCGATGTGGCATCGGGAGTGACGGAGCTTCACCGCCCCGACCTCGCGCTCATTCTGTGCGAAGGCGGCCCGGAAAGCAGTCAATCGCTCCTGCACCAGGTTAGCCTGCATCCGGGGTCCCCCTCCGTGATCGTGATCGGGCCGCGGGATTCGGCACGAGATGCAGTCGACGCCATGCGGGCAGGCGCCGCCGACTACCTGACGGCACCGGTTACAGTGGCGGACCTGGATACTGCTGTTCGCCGCGCATTATCGATGGCGAGCCCGACACTCGCCGCCAAGCAGCCGGCGGATCGCTTTGATCTCATCGTCAGCCGGTCCCCCCAGATGCAGCTCATCAAACAATTGGCCCGAGAAGTTGCTCAGACAGATGCGACGGTCTTGATCACGGGGGAAAGCGGCACCGGCAAGGAACTCTTCGCCCAGGCTATCCACTCCGCCAGCCCCCGCGCCCTCGGCCCGCTCGTTGCGTTGAATTGTGCCGGTATTCCCGAACACCTGCTCGAATCGGAACTCTTCGGCTACCACCAGGGCGCCTTCACCGATGCCAAACACACGAAGCCCGGACGCTTCCAGCTCGCCGAGGGCGGCACGCTCTTCCTCGACGAAATCGGTGAAATGAGCGCAGCGGCCCAAGCCAAACTGCTGCGGGTGCTCGAAGACCATCGGGTCGATCCGCTCGGCGACACCCATAGTCACACGGTCAATATCCGCGTCATCGCCGCGACGAACGAAGACCTCCCGGCTCAGATCAAGACCGGACGCTTCCGTCTCGATCTTTACTATCGGCTCAATGTGTATCAGCTCCGCATCCCTCCGCTCCGCGAACGGCCGGAAGACATCGAACCGATCCTGGACCACTTCCTGGCGCAAGCGCGCCGCGATCACGGATGCCGCATCACGGGCATCAGACCGGAGGCGTTAGCCGTGCTACAACGCCACCATTGGCCGGGCAACGTCAGGGAGCTTCATAATGTGGTCGAGTGGCTCACGATTACCTGCAAAGAACCGATCATCGAGCCCCGCCATCTCCCGGCCTCTGTGAAAACCGGAACAGTTCCCGAGCAGACTGGCAGCGACCTCAAGCCGTCCCTGCTCGCGTTCGGGCTGTCCTTTCAAGATATGGAAAAAAAGATGCTGGAGGAAGCCCTCCGCAAATCGGGCGGGAACGTCTCCGAAGCCAGCCGGCTCCTGAAAATCACCCGGAACACTCTCCGCTACCGCATGGCCAAACACCACATCCAGTAGCCAACGCTAAATAACCTGAACTGGTTATATTTTCGTACAGCCCGACAGACTCTAGCGCACCGACACAATCGTGACGCCGTCTCCCCCTTCGGCCCGATCACCGGGGCGAATAGCGGCAACATAGGGAGAATCTTTCAGATAGGCCCGGAGGGAGGCTTTGAGTTTGCCGGTACCATGCCCGTGGATGACACGCAGAAAGGGCGCACCGTCCAACGTCGCCCGATCCAACGCGGCGATGACGTGATCGAGTGCCTCATCCGCCGCCTGCCAGCGCACATCGACGACCGTCTGCTCATCGAGCCCCAGCCCGCCGCCGGTCGAAAACCGGCGAGGACTTGATGCGGGTGAAGAGGCCGGAGAAACCGGTGCAGAAGCCCCCGATACAATACCGATGAGATTCGCCACGGTGACCAGAACTTCCCCTTCCCCCACTTTCACACGAACGCGTTTCTTGCCCTGCGGGTCTTCGAGCAGGCTGCCGATCATACCCAGACCGGCAATTTCCACCTGGTCGCCGATCCGGAGCCGCTCCAGGGGAACCGGCTCGCCGGCCGGGACCAATTCCTGTTTGGTCCGGCTCTCCAATTCAATCAAGCGCTCAGAGGTCTCTTTGGCCTTGATGAGTTTCTGTTCGCGCTTGAGAGCATCCACCGTCGCCTGCACCTCCGCCCTCGCCCGCTGAAACTGCTCGCCCAGTTTTTTCTTCAGTCCCTTGCGCGCCTCCAGCTCCTCCTCTTCCAGACGAGCCTGCAGCGCCCGTGCTTCAGCGGCGGCCCGTTCGGCCTCGGCTCGTGCCTGTGACGCCCGCGCCACATCATCGGCCAGCTGACGCTGTTTCTGCTGAAGGTCGGCCATGAGATCTTCCAACCGCCGGTCGTCTTTAGGCAACCGTTGCCGGGCATCGTCCAGAATCTTTTCATCCATCCCCAGACGGCCGGCAATCTCCAGCGCCGAAGAGCCCCCGGGCACGCCGAGAAACAACCGGTAGGTCGGGGCCAGGCGCGTCACATCAAATTCGACGCTCGCGTTCGCAAACCCCGGCATCGTTTGGGCCAGTTCTTTCAACGGCCCGTAGTGCGTGGTCACGACGACTTTCATGTTCAGAGAGGCCAAGTGACACAACAGGGCTTCCGCCAACGCCGCTCCTTCCTGAGGGTCAGTCGACGTCACCGGTTCATCGAGCAACACCAGTGACTGTCCGGAATTGACTCCACTGCTCAACGACCGTTCGGACTCTGCGAGCAACTGCACCATTTGTGACATATGAGCGGAGAAACTGGAGAGGTCGCGGCTCAGATCCTGGGCATCGCCGATGTCGGCAAAAAGCTCGGGGAAAATCGCCATCTCCGACTCCGGCGCGCAGGGGAGATGCAACCCCGCCCGCACCATCAATGAGAACAATCCGACGATCTTGAGCGTGACCGTCTTACCACCGGTATTGGGACCGGAGATGACGAGGACGCGAATCGACTCATCGAGCAGGATATCGTTCGCCACCACCTCATCCTTGGCCAGCATCAGCAGCGGGTGTCGCGCCTGTTTCAGCAGGACACGCCCCTGGTCATTCAACACCACGGGATTGGCCTTGAGCCGCCGGCTGAACGCCGCCTTGGCCTGCACGGAATCCAGCTCAGCCAGCACCTCGATCCCGCCCTGTAAGACCTCCGCCTGTCCCGCAACCAGAAGCGTGAGCTCTCGTAGAATCCGCCGCACTTCCCGCTCAATCTCCAGATCGGCGACCTTGATCGAGTTATTCAATTCCACCAGTTCGCGCGGTTCGAGAAACACCGTCGCGCCGCTGGCCGACACATCGTGCACAATTCCCGGAATACGCCCTCGCATATCCGTCTTCACCGGCAGAACATAGCGCCCTTCCCGTTGGGCAAAATACGATTCCTGCAGCACGTCCTCATATCGGCTGGAGTGCAGAATACGATCCAGATGCTCGCGCATGCGCTGTTTCAGGTCCTGCACGGCATGCATCAGCCGCCGCAACTCCGGCGTCGCCGACTCCTTGATCGCTCCATCGGGCTGAATCGCGGCCTCGAGCGCCCGCGCAATCGCCTGGAGTTCACGCGTCCACTCCAGCCCCTCTGCCACGGCCACCACTGTCGGGGCCTCGTGCGCATGGCGGGCACAATAGCGCGCGACCTCCTCGATCCGCGCCAGAATGAGCCCACAGTCCCGCAACTCCAGGGCTTCAAGCACGCCCCCCTTCCCGGCCCGCTCGATCAACTCGCGCGCATCCGGAAACGACAAGACCGGAGCCGGGTCGCTGCCCTCGCTGAGGCGCAGCCACTCCGTCGTCTCCCGTTGACGCCGGGCAAGCACCTCTATGTCATTGTCCAAAACCATCGCCCGGCACCGCGCAGCCCCCAGAACGGACTGTGCGCCCTGCGCGACACACTCCAGCACCTTCGGCCACTCCAATGCCTGCGCGGCTTTTGCGGATAAGGTTTCCGTCATCAACACAGCACCTCTCAACCGGATTGCTCTCCCGCGAACTCTAGCGAAGGGGGATCCGGAGAAGCAAGATTTCACGATTCAATGTCCTGACGCACGCAGAACAGCCTCCTAGTTTCTACTGAGAGCGCTCGTCACGAAAACACCTCAAATACTGGGGTTTCTTCATGTATTCCTACCTTCGTATAGCTTGACAAGGGTTCAGGCCGCCGATACTATCGCGAACACGATTGCCGGTGATCTGCGACCGGTTTGCTATTCAGTAAAGGATATGACGACATGGCTATTCGCATAGGAATCAACGGGTTTGGTCGGATCGGACGAAACGTATTACGGGCTTCTCTGGGCGATCCGGCTTTGGAATTTGTCGCAATTAACGATCTCACGGACGCAAAAACACTCGCCTATCTTTTGAAATATGATTCCGTGCACGGCACGCTCGACGCCAGCGTGGAAGCCAAGGAGAATCAGATCATCGTCGATGGCAAGCCGATCCGGGTGTTGGCCGTCAAGGATCCGAAGGAACTCCCGTGGAAGGAGTTGAACGTCGACGTGGTCATCGAATCGACGGGACGGTTCACGGATCGCGAAAGCGCCGGCAAGCATTTGTCCGCCGGAGCCAAGCAGGTGATCATCTCGGCCCCCGCGACCGATCCGGATGTGACGATCGTGCTCGGCGTGAACGACGGGAACTTCGACCCCAAGACCCATCACATCGTATCCAATGCCTCCTGCACGACCAACTGCCTGGCGCCGGTTGCCAAGGTGTTGCTGGAGAATTTCGGCATCAAGCACGGTGTCATGACGACGATCCACTCCTACACCAACGATCAGCAATTACTCGATCTTCCGCACAAGGACTTGCGGCGGGCGCGCGCGGCCGGCATGTCCATGATCCCGACCAGCACCGGGGCGGCCAAGGCTCTGCATCTGGTCATCCCCCAGTTGAAAGGCAAACTGGACGGATTGGCCATTCGCGTCCCGACCCCGAATGTCTCCCTGGTCGATCTGACGGTTGAGACGGAGAAGGATTGCACCGTCGCCGAAGTGAACGCCGCATTCAAGAAAGCGGCCGAGGGTCCGCTGAAAAACATCCTGCTCTACTCGGAGGATCCGATTGTCTCCATCGACAAAAAGGGTGACCCGCATTCAGCGACCCTGGATGCACCGCTCACCAATGTGATCGACAAGCGGATGGTCAAAGTCACCGCCTGGTACGACAAC
>OMJA01000072.1 GCA_900299245.1 Nitrospiraceae bacterium
CCGCCTCCTCAATTACTGAAATGTTTTCCGGTGTCTGAGACGCGACCTGGCCTAAACTGTCTCCCGTCACCAGGGCCCAGCACTCTTCCCGCTTTGCGAGCGCTTCCGCAATCCTGACCATCATGCGCCGGTAGAGCACTACGCGAAACGGTGCCGGGGTGTTCAAGACAATCTCCCGCTGAATCTCTCCGAACGGAATCACATACAGACGGCTGCGGTGCAGGTATGCGGTGAGGGTCTGCACAAGGTCGCGGACCTTGTCTTCCGAGTCCCGACTCACGAGCGGCCGGCCCGAGAAGTGGACGAAGAGGGCGCGGCAGCCGCGCTTGATCATGCGGTAGGATGCGACCGGCGAATCAATCCCGCCGGAGATGAGGCAGGCGACTTTGCCGCTGACGCCTACCGGCATGCCTCCCGGGCCCGGAATCTTTTCGACGGAAAAATACACATCCCGGGACAGCAGTTCCAGGTAGACGGTGAGGTCGGGATTCCTGAGGCTGACGGCCTTGCCCATCTGTTCGTAGACGGCGGCCCCGACGATGCGCTCCGCATCCATCGACGTCAAAGGCAGGCGCTTGTCGGCGCGTTTCGCGGTCACGCGGAAGGTCGAAAAGGATTTCGTTTTGAGCTCTTCGATCACTGCGGCGCTGAGTGCGTCGAAGTTCGGGTTCGTGAGATCGAGCGGCACGGAGCAAGCCAGAGAAAAATTCGCAATGCCGCAGACGCGGGACAGCCGCTGACGAATGATCTCGCTGCTGGTTTCTGCCGGCAGGAGCACCCGGATGCGGCTGCGCAGATTCTCTACCTGTGTGACGCCAAGGTCTTTAAGCGCCAGCTGGATGTTGCGAACCAGGCGATCCTCAAAATAGTCTCGATTGCGGCCTTTGAGGGCAAGTTCGTGGTAATGGACGATGGCGCAGCGCATGATGCTAGTGGGATGCTGAAAATAGCCGCCAACGTCGTTCTCGGCTCGCCAAAATCCTCAACGTACCCCTGAGGGTACGCCTCCGGTGTTTGTCTCGCCTGCGGTCTAGTTGGACGACTATTTTGAGCATCCCCAGGAATCTCAGAGGTTATGGGCTGTTGTTTCTAAAAACCGTTCAACATCGATGGCGGCCATGCAGCCGGAGCCGGCGGCAGTCACGGCTTGGCGGTAGGTCGAGTCCTGTACGTCACCGGCGGCAAAGACGCCTGGAATATTAGTGGCGGTGCCGTGGTGTGTCCGGATATAGCCCTTCTCGTCCATGTCGACCTGCCCTGTAAAGAGCGCGGTGTTGGGGCGGTGGCCGATCGCGACAAAGACACCGGAGCAGGAGATATCTGATGATGTTCCGGTCACCACGTTTTTGATCCGTGCGCCGGTCACGACATCAGTCCCCAGGATGTCCTCCACGATCGAGTTCCAGATGAATGCAATCTTCTCGTTGCGCATGGCCCGGTCTTGCATGATCTTTGATGCGCGCAGTTTGTCCCGTCGATGGATGACCGACACCTTTGTGGCGAATTTGGTGAGGAAGTTCGCCTCTTCCAGCGCGCTGTCACCTCCGCCGACGACGAGGAGTTCCTTCTCTTTGAAGAAAAATCCGTCGCAGGTCGCGCAGGTGGAGACGCCGTGACCGGTCAGTCGTGCTTCGTTCTTAAGCCCGATGGGAATGGCTGAGGCGCCGGTTGCAATGATCACGGTACGGGTTTGAACGGTGTGTTCGCCATCGACCGTCAGGGTGAACGGCAGCTGGGCGAGATTGACGGCCGTGACATCGCCGGTGAGAAATTCGGTGCCGAACCGTCCGGCCTGTGCCCGCATGTCCTTCATCAGTTCCGGGCCCATGATGCCCCTGGCAAAGCCGGGATAGTTCTCCACTTCAGTGGTCGTGGTGAGTTGACCGCCTGACTGCCAGCCTTCGATGAGAAGCGGCGACAGATTCGCCCGCGCCGTATAAATCGCGGCGGTCAATCCGGCCGGCCCTGACCCGATGATGACGACGTTGCGCATGGGATTGGAATCTAACACAGTGCGAAAAGGGAATGCATGCGAAGTGGAAGTCAGGCCAATGCCCGTAATGATTGATACAGCAACCGGACCTGCTTCTTGAGTTGGGGAAACGGACACGTGCCGCTGAGCGTGTAGTCCGCACGGCGTCGCTTGTCTGCGAGTGGCATCTGGCTCTTGATCCGCCGAAGAGCTTCGGCGCGGGAGAGGCGATTGCGCTTCTTGAGGCGCGCGATCTGGGTTTCGCGGTCGGCGGTCACGACGATGATGGTGTCTACGCGTGCGTCGATGCCGGCTTCGAAGAGGAGCGGGACGTCGTAGATCACCACGGCGCGGGGATCTTTTTTTGCGGCTTGTTGCGTCAGCCGCCGCTGTTCGCGCGCGACGCGAGGGTGAATCATGTGCTCCAGCCGGCGCAGCTTGGCAGGGTGCCCGAAGACTGTTGTGCCCAGAGCCGGGCGATTCACTGTGCGGTCGGGGTTCAGGATGGTCTTGCCGAATGCCTTGACGATCTCCCGCCAGGCCGGTTTGCCTGGTTGGACGGCTTCCCGTGCCAGCCTATCGGCATCAATGACCACTGCGCCGCAACGTTTGAACATGCCGGCGACGGTGCTTTTACCGGTGGCGATGCCGCCTGTAAGCCCGACCAGAATCATGACGGCGGAGCTTATCACGGGGGTGTGAGCCTCACAACAAAGCAGGTTGACAGGCCGCCGTGCCCGCCTGTAATACCTACCCCATGCGTATTGCGATGCTGGTCTTAGCCGGTTTGATAGGGCTCAGCGGGATGTCCTGGGCGGAAGTGACGGTCCCTGCCGCCCCCCGGACCATTACGGTCGCGCTCGATGGCAGCGGTGACTTCACCTCGATTCAAGAAGCCGTGGATTCGGCCAAGAAAGGCGATACGGTGTTCTTGAAACCCGGCGCCTATGCACAGGATCTGACGATCCACAGTAAAGACAAGATCAAGCTGGTCGGGGCCGGGGTGGATCAAGTCACCATGCTGGGTCGTGACGATCTTGTTGGGGTCCTGCATGTGGGAAAGTGGCCGTACGGGGCTACGGATATCGAAATCAGCGGATTGACGATCAACGAGCATGGAGGCCACGCCCTCGGCATTTTTAACGGCAAGGGCATCACGCTGCGCAATCTTCGCGTGAAAGGGATGCTCTTCGGGCAGCAGGTGCAGGATGTGCGGATTGAAGACTGCGTGATCGGCGGCAGTGAGACGACCGGTGTGCAGTTTTCCGACTCGCAGGCTCTGCTGGTCGGCAATGTGATTCATGATAACGATCATGGTGTGAATATCGCCGGCAAGTCCGATGTCCGATTGGAGCGGAATGTGATTTTCCGGAGCCTGTTTGAAGCTGTCGTTGTGAATGACAAGGCGAAGGCCTCGCTGGTTGGCAATACGCTGGTGAAGAACGGCGGCGGCGCGGCATTCCTCGGTGCGTCCCAGAATGAGGCCTCCGGCAATGTGGTCGGTTTGAATAAGATCGGATTTCTGGTGGCCCCGTCCAGCCGGACGACGACATCCTTCAATGGACTGTTCAATAGCGAGGCCGACTATATGCGCGCCGGAACCCCGAACGCCCCGGCGCCGGATTTGAAGCAGGATTCGGATGTCGTCGGCGATCCCCGCTTCGTGGATGCCGAGCACGATGATTTCCGCCTTCGTTCGGATAGCGGACTGCTGAACAAAGGGCAGTTCCCGTTCCTCGGTGCGCTCCCTCCAGTTCAAAAGCTCTCATCCGTCCGCTAAAGTCGTTGAAACATCACGCGTTGAGGCTGTCCCTGACAGATTGAAACCATGTGGTATGCTTTCTCTACGGCGCTGCTCTTTCCTCGTACGCTCAAGGAAATCAGAGGGTGGGCCGAAAAGGGTTTGCCAGGAGGTTTCCATTGGCCAGCTTCCGACAGGATGTCGATACAAGGTCCGGTGACGGGATCCCTTCACTGGAGGATATGGAGTCTGGGAAGCTTGTCGGAGCGGTGCTTCCGATGTCCGATAAAGCTCAGACCCAGATGCGCGAGAGTATCGAAGTCATCGACTATCTGCTCAATCGGGAACGTGTGGTCTGGATGTAGATGTGTACGTGTCCGTTCTTCCTCTCCCGTAGAATTCCCTCTCAGCTGCGTTCGTCCATAATCTCTGTGAGACCTTCGTGGTCGTCCTGCGGAATGCTGCAGACTTGACAGTCTCCGGCCGCCTTACTACTCTCCTCATCGGATCTGTTGCGCTTTTATCATTCGTCCATAAAGGAGTCTCGCATGGATACAAGACTGTTGCGGAGTGTTCTCATGATTGGAAGTCTGATGTTCGGATCGGCCGTTGCTGTGGCCCAGGAAGTGCCGAAGGAATCCGTCCTGCCCTTAAGCCTCGCCCAACGGGCGACTCAGGCTGCCATCGATGCCTGCAAGAAGGACGGTTATCGCGTGAGCGTATCGGTTGTCGACCGGGCAGGATTGTTGCGCGCGATGGGACGGGCTGATGGAGCCGGTCCTCACACGATCGACAGCAGTCGAAAGAAGGCATACACCGCGGCGAGTCTGCGCCGGGCGACGAGCGAACTGGCCGATCTCATGAGTCGAACGCCGGCATTACAGGCGCTGCGGGATATGAACGAGCAGATTCTGATGCTGGGCGGAGGATTGCCGATCGAGATCGGTGGAGAAGTGATCGGCGCAATCGGTGTCGGCGGAGCTCCGGGGACGCACCTTGACGATGCCTGCGCGGAAGCGGGGCTCGATGCGATTGGCGCTGCGCCCAAGATTCCGGCTGGCAAATGATGCAACGACTCCGGCGAGGTCTACTCGTCGTCGTGATCGGTATTTTGGGTGCGTGCAACAGCGGTGTGCCGGAGCCGGCTTCTACGGACATTCCAGGGACGGGTCTCCGGCTTACCATTGTGCGAGTGGCCACGGATCCGTTTCTATCGCGGCATAATCTGACGATGATCATTGAGCGCGCCGGCGGCTGTTCGCACACGGTGGACCTGTTTCCCGATACAGGGCGCACCAGCCGCCGCAATCTCTATGTCACGGCGAAGGCGCAGGTCTATGTCGTCGGCCAATTCGATGCCCGGGTTGTCGATGTCGGGCAGTGCACGGTGACGCTTTCCGAGTTTCAGCATCTCGATCGAGAGGTGATGTTCGTCGGAAGCTTCGACGAAGATGTAGACGAGCATTGGGGATTTCTATCTGCCGCAGTTCGTCCGGAACGGCCTTTTGAGAAGCGGTAGTTTTTGTTCGCCAGGGAATAGAGAGTCGCTGGCGACTGATTTGATGCCGGCTGTCAGCTTATGCACCAACCGATCATCGGCTATCATCTGGACGAGCACAGCGACTGGGTTGCCGACCTGGCTTGCGGACATGGTCAGCATGTTCGTCATCAGCCGCCGTTTATCCCCCGCCCCTGGGTGCTCACGGCCGTAGGCCGTGCTCAGCACCTGGGCCACATGCTGTTCTGCAAGCGCTGCCAGGAACCGGATCTCCCGTCTTCAGCCGTCTGAGGATCAGGCGAACGGATGGGCCGTCGTTCCTTCACTGAAACCTCCGAATTGCTTGGGCCTGTTGTTGTCTGGTGATAGCCTTTCCTGTAGGCGCGTGGCATTCGGAATGAATCCCCGCCGCGCGAGGCGAAGGGAGCAGGGCGTATGCGCACAGCAACATTGGCCGCACCATCTTCACAGGAACGTCGAAAGGTGTTTTTTCTGCATCAGGTGCAGAAGGGGTATGCGGTCTGGGTCGGCCTGATGCTATTTTTGTATTCCGCCTTATTTTTTACCCTGGCCTTCTACGGGCCTCACCTTGGCCCGATGATCACGTTGTACGGCGGCGGCTCGCTGGAGGAGCGCCAGGCGGCGGCGAGCGAGATGCTGTTGCTCAGCGAAACCGTTTCTGTGGCGGTGCCGGTCCTGTTTCTCGGCGCCGTTATTTTCAGCCTCATCCTGACCCGTCGAGTGGCAGGGCCGTTGGTCCGGCTTGATCAAAGTATCCAGGAATGGGCGAAGGGTAATCTCAGCTGGCGGATGGAGTTTAGACGATCCGATCGGCTGGATGACCTGGCGTCGACCGCCAATCATGCTCTCGCCAGAGTCGAACAAGCCTTCGGAGACATGCAGCACCATACGGCGGTGATTCAAACGGCCCTGGCTTCGAACCAACAGGGATCGGAGAATCCGGAGGCGATTCAGAAGGCGCAACAGGCGGCGGCCTCCCTGGCCAAAGTCCTCAGCGAGTTCTCGTTCAAACCCGCTCGATAAGATTATGAAGGCTGCAGGCGCAACCCAGAAAGGGTTCACACTCATCGAATTGATGGTGGTCGTCGCCATCGTCGGGATTCTTGCCGCAACGGCCGTGTTGTCCTACCAGCATTTCACGAAGAAAGCGCAATCCGTTGAAGCGGAAGTGGCGTTGGCGGAGGTGCACCGGTTGCAACAGCTCTATCATGCGCAGCATGGCACTTACGGAACCGACCTGGGCGTGATCGGGTTCAACCAGTTTCCGGCATTGAAGTTTTACTCGATCGGCATGCGTGTTTTCGGGGGGACCGACGGGGTGTCCTATCAGGTGTTGGCATACGCCAAGGGACCGGCCGACGGATCGACGAGCTTTGTGATGACTCAGTATCAGGACGGGCGTGTGACGGTAGATAAATCCCTTGTCTCTGTGGCCGGCGCTGCTTCAGGAACCATAGATGGCGGGTCAGGGAGCTTGCCCGGAACGGGAAGCTCAGTGAGCGCCTCACCGGACGGAGGCGGAGAAGCGGCTGCCGATCCACTCTCAAGTTCAAATGCCGGTTCAGCCTCGTCGTCCGGAGGCGGCTCACGAACGGTGATACACACGAACCAGTCGACTGGTTCGAAGTAGCGTGTCAGGAGTGGGTTGTTACGTCGAGTCCCGGCCGGGACTCCATAGCCAGTCCGGGTCCGGTCCAAGGCTCAAGGGTCGGACCCTGGTACAGATAGCCGCCCTGTACCGGGTCAGCCGCCAACAACAATGGCGTGTCGAGATCTAGAACCTCAAATCCTTTCATCCCCAGGACGAGACTGAACGAGCACCCCATTGCGATGCGGGTTTCAACCATCCCGCCCACCATCAGTTTCAATCCGGCTGCGAGTGTGGCGTCCGCGATGGCGACGGCCTCGACCACGCCGGTCTTCATGATCTTGATGTTGATATAGTCGGCGGCTTCCTGCGCGATCACCTCGCGAGCATCCGCCAGGGAGCGAACCGACTCATCGGCGGCCACAGGAATACCCGTGATCTTCCTGATGGCCGCGAGACTGTCGAGGTCTTCGCGCACGACCGGCTGTTCGAGCAGCGCAATCCGTCCCCCGAAGCGTTGAACCCCCCTGACGAAGGTCAGGCAGTCTTCCCGTGAGAATCCCTGATTCCCATCGCCGATGAATGAAATGCCGGGCAGCGCACGGTGTACGGCTTCCAGTCGGCGGATATCCTGATCCACATCTTTGCCCACTTTCATTTTCAACAGTCGAAAGCCCCGTTCGTACCAGTCTCGGGCTAAGGAGACGGACTTCTCCAGCGTTGCAATGGGAATGGTGATGTCGGTGTCCCGCGGGCGGACGTCCTGTCCACCCCACAATTCCCACATGGGAATCTCCGCCGATCGGCAGTAGGCATCGAGGACGGCGGTTTCCAGTCCGCAGCGGGCCGCTGGATGCTGATGAGCGAGTGCATCCATCCGGACCGCAAGCTCGCGATAGTCACGGACGGACTGTCCGATCAGAGCCGTGGCCAGTATGCGCAGGGTTGCCAGGCAGGATGCGCGGTCTTCTCCACCGACTTCGGGGAACGGCGCTGCTTCGCCGTATCCCTGTATGCCGTTGTCCAGTGTGAGACGAAGAAACACATTCTCCGCGACCACGCGGGCGCCGGTGGCGACCACAAATGGATCGGTGATGGGAATATCGACCGGCCAATATTCAATTCGAGCGATCCGTGACGCAGGCGCAACGGCAGCGTGGTGAGGTGTCATGGACGGGATAGTACCCAGCCGGTGACTGCCCTGTCACGACAAAATACAGCGGTTTCATGCGATGCCTCGGGGGGATGCTTGACAGGGGGAGGGCTATTGGCCGACAACCAAGAGCCGTATCACGGACAGGCTGTATCGTATGTTGCGTTATCCCTATCAACGATGGGGCCTTCTGATTATCACCGCGCTGGTGGGGCTCTATCTCGTTCTGCCCCTGACCGTCTCCCTGGCGGTCACGCAATGGCTTCGCCATCATGGGTATCAGAATGTCATTGTGCAATTGGGCTATCCCGGATGGCGCAGCCTGTCGATTCCGGTCGTCTCGTTTCAGCTGGAGTTGGACGATGAACGATTGATGATTTCGTTGACGGATATCACGTTGCGATACCGTCCGGCGGATCTCTTGCGAGGTCAGGTTGATCGGGTGGATCTGCCGTATGTGGCTGTGCAGGTTCTCAGTAATCCCCAACCGGCACCGGACCGGGGAGAGCGCGCCGGGGAAGCGGGACATCACGGAGAAGGTTCTCCGTGGAATATGGTGACTGCCGGCGATCTTCTCCGGCGGTTGCCGGTGCTTCCGTTCAGAGAAGTACGCGTCGAGTAAGCGACCGTATTTCGCGAGCAGGCGACGGGCCCGCTCCGAAAGGTTTCGATCAAGGGC
>OMJA01000073.1 GCA_900299245.1 Nitrospiraceae bacterium
CCTTTCAGGCTCCTCACAACAACCTGCGTGAGACCTTTCCGACGGTTATGCTGCCTTCACACCCAAGAACTCTTCGATTTCCTTCCAGACTCCCTGCCGGACCCGCTCGACCTGCTCCGCCTGCTCGATCTTCCGCCCCTGCGAGTCGGTCACGTAGAACACGTCGGCGACCTGATCGAGGCGGGTCGAAATCCGCGCCGCATGCACCGACAATCCCTGGCGGAAGATCGCATTGGTGATCACATAGAGCAACCCCTGCCGGTCGTCGGCAAACACATCGACGATGGTATACCGGTCCGACGTTTCATTGTCGATCCGCACTTCCGTCGCCTGCCGGGCCGGGCCGATCTGGAGCGACGCCGCCAGGCGCGTCCCGCGCTGCACCACCGTCTCGACCGCTTCCTTTCCCCGGAGCACCGCGCGGATCATCTCCCCGATCGACTCGCGGCGATCCTCCGGAGGCGCCCCTTTGTAATCCGGATCCGTCACCTGAAATGTGTCGACCACCACGCCGTCCTGCCTGGTCAGGATCTGCGCGTCAAGAATCTGCAATCCGTTCGCCGCCATCACGCCGGCGATTTTGGAAAAGATCCCGGGAATGACGTCGTTGAACGTCACGACGGCATATTCACAGGTGCCCAGAGTTTCGTTGAACTCGGAATCGACCAGCACCTCCCCGGGACTCAACCGCCTGATCGTCGACAGATGGGCGGAGATTCTCCGCGGAGACGTTCCGTAGGCATACCGCAAGGGGAACTGGCGCAACTGCGCCTCCACCCAGGCCGGAGAAATATCCGTCTGTCCGCTGAACGCCGGCTGTTGCATCACCTCGGCCGCAATGCTCTTGAGGCGCTCCGGCGCATCGGCGGCCTCCCGCTCTCCCGACACTTCCTGCATGGTGCGCACATACAACTCGATCAGCAGCGACTCTTTCCATTTCGTGAGCACCCCGGGACCCACCGCCGCAATATCGGCCGCCGTGAGCGCCAGCAGTTTGCGCAGCACTTCCGGAGTTCCGACTTCGCGGGCGAACGGCAACACGACTTTCTCGTCGTTGGGATCCCGGCGGAACGCAGTATGGGCCATCATCAGATGCCGATGGACCAGAAACGTCACCGTCCGGCGCTCCGCATCGTCCAGGCCCAATCGCGTCGCCATCTCATCGGCGATGCGCCGTCCGACTTCGCTGTGATCCTCCTCCTGGCCCTTCCCGAGGTCGTGGAGAAACACCGCGAGATGGAGCAAATCCTTGCGCTTGATCTCGCGATACACTTCACCCAACATCCCCAGATCCTGCCCGAAGGATTCCACTTTCGCGACCGCCAGCAGGCTGTGCTCGTCGACGGTGTACTTATGATATTGATTGAACTGCATCAGCCCCCGCACGGAGGAGCACACGGGAATCAGCTTCTCCAGCAGATGCGCGCGGTGCATCGCTTCCAGGGTGGCGGCGGTCCCCGGCCCGGCTAAAATGCTCAGGAAAATCCGGCTGACTTCCGGCGTCCGGAATCCTTCGTCCGTGAGCCCCTCCATATGGCGATGGATGTCCTCGACCAGCGCCGGCTCGATGGCAACCCGCTTCGAGCGGGCCAGATCGAACAGCCGCATCAGCAGCGCGGGGCTTTCGATCACCCGCGGCCGCAACTCCACCGGCACGGTCAACGTCTCGCCGCTGAGGACAAAATACTGCTCCAGCTTGGCGGCCGGCAGCCACCCGGTCAGGCGCGCCCAGATCGAGCGCGGCTTGCACCGCCGGACAAACCGCACGGTCGCTTCGTGCAGCCCCATCGTGTGACGATAGTACTGCTGCATGAACTGTTCGACGGCCAGGAGATGCGGACGGTCTTCAAATCCGAACCGGGCCGCCAGCCAGACCTGTTCGTCAAACGACAGAATCTCCTGCGCCATGCCCGCATGAATGTGCAACAACCCGCGCACGCGGAGGAGAAATTCCCTGGCCTCGCTCACGACCGCATAATCCTGCCGCGAAAGAATCCCCCGGTCCGAGAGTTCGCGAATCGTCGGCGCCTGATACCGGGCGATCCCCGCCCACTGCAGCAGATGGAGGTCGCGCAACCCGCCCTGGCTCTTCTTCACATTCGGCTCGAGCAGATACACCGTTTCGCCGAATTTCTCGTATTCCCGCCGCCGCTCGGCCAGTTTCTGCTCAAGATACTTGTCCACCGCGACCGTGGCCACTTTGCGGGTATAGAGCGTATGGAATTCCTGAAAGAGCTGGGAATTGCCGGTGAGAAACCGGGCTTCCATCATCGACGTGCGGACAGTCGCATCGCTCAGTCCCAGACTGATGCAATCGGGAATCGTGCGCACGCTATGGCCGACTTGAAAGCCGATGTCCCAGAGGGGATGGAGCACCTGCCGGACGAACTCCGGCACAATCTTCTGGGCCTCGGGGCGGAACAACACCATTAAATCAATATCCGAATAGGGCGACAGCTCGCGGCGGCCATAGCCTCCGATCGCGACCAGGCAACAGTGCTGGAAGCCGGCCGTCATCATGGCATCGCCGCCCTGCCGCGCGGCATTGCGATAGCGGCCGATGATCAATCCGTCCACCAGATCGGTCTGGGCGGCGACCACCTCTGCGCCTGGCGCTCCGTCCATCAGACGCCGGGCGATGACCTGCCGCTGTTCGGCCAGCATGGCACCCACCGACGCCCCGTCAAGGTCGGCCTGAGCGAGCGCCCTGTAATCGGACGACAGGCTCACAACGCGGTGTCCCCCGTTTCCCCCGTCCGGATCCGGACGGCCATGCCGAGGTCGCGCACGAAGATCTTCCCGTCCCCGATGCTGCCGGTCTTGGCTGTGCGCGTGATCGTATCGAGCACGCGCTGCACCTGGCTGTCGGGCACAGCGACTTCGATTTTCACTTTCGGTACAAACTCAATCGTATATTCCTGGCCGCGGTAGGTTTCCTTATGCCCCTTCTGACGACCGAATCCTTTGACTTCCGTCACGGTCATGCCCTGAATGCCGATCTCCAGCAGGGCGTCCTTGACCTCATCGAGTTTGAACGGCTTGATGATGGCTTCGATCAATTTCATGCTCGATCTCCTATGAGTAGGCGCGCTCGTTATGTTGGCTCAGGTCCAATCCCGTCGCCTCCGCTTCGGGCTCGATGCGCAGTTTCGTCATGCCATCGACCAGTTTCAGCAGGAGGAAGGTCACAACCGCGGAAAAGACCGCAACCACGACCACCGTCAGCACCTGCACCCCGAAAAATGCAGGATTGCCGTACAGGAGCCCGTCGGCTCCCCCGGAATTGATCGCCTTGCTGGCGAACAGCCCCGTCGCAAGAATACCCAGCACCCCGCCGAC
>OMJA01000074.1 GCA_900299245.1 Nitrospiraceae bacterium
CCGCGAAGGACCGCAACGTCACCCCCAAGCAGCTGTGGCGGAAGCATCATGAGAAAGGGGGGGGGCGGAGGCCCCCCCGCGCCGGGCATGCAAAAGGCGGGTTGGACAGTTGACCGCCGCCCGCCGTTCCCGCCCGCTCCCCCTTCCCCGGTGCGTGTCCGCGTAGGATTCCGGTGCCGTGAATGACCTGAGCATCGATATTCGAGCCCTGGTCAAACGTCACGGTGAGACCGTCGCGGTCGATCATGTGTCCCTGCAGATCCGCCGCGGAGAATTTTTCTCCCTGCTCGGCCCCAGCGGAGCCGGGAAGACGTCACTGCTCAGAATGCTGGCCGGGTTCGAAACACCCGATGCCGGCGAGATCCATATCGACGGTCGGTCGATGGCCGACGTTCCGCCGAATCGCCGCCCCGTGAATCTCGTCTTTCAATCCTACGCGCTCTTCCCCCACATGACGGTCGCCGGGAACGTTGCTTTCGGCCTGGAAATGCAACGGGTGCCGCGCGGCGAGATCGCCGGCCGGGTCGAAGCCACGCTGGAGTTGGTGCGCTTGAGCGATAAGCGCGACCGGATGCCGGGGCAGTTGTCCGGCGGCGAACAGCAGCGGGTCGCGCTGGCTCGGGCGCTGGTCAACCGTCCGGCCGTCGTGCTGCTGGATGAACCGCTGGCGGCGCTGGATCAGCAGCTTCGCCAACAGATGCAGAGCGAACTCAAGAGCATCCAGGTGCAGGTGGGGATTACGTTTGTCTGTGTGACGCACCATCAGGAGGAGGCGTTGGCCCTGTCCGACCGGCTGGCGGTCATGCGGCAGGGGCGGGTGATGCAGGTCGGGCGTCCGGAGGATCTCTACGAGCGTCCGGAGAATCTGTTCGTGGCGCGATTTGTTGGCGCGAGCAACGAGATTGAAGGTGTGCTGGCCAGCGTCGAAGCCGGAACGGGGGATCTGTTGCCCCAGGGGCTCGCGCCGATGCGGGGGATTCGCGTGTCGGTGCCCGCAGGGCTTCAGTCCGGTGCGCCGGTTGTGATGACGGTCAGGCCCGAGCGTATCCGCGTCACGCCGGGACAGGGCGCGGAGGCCGGCGGGAATTGCCTGCATGGCGTGGTGGAGACGATGCGGTATATCGGGAGCGAATGGCAGGGGGTCGTGCGGATCGGCGAATCGGTTCGCTGGACCATTCATGCGCCCAACGCCGGCTCAGGGAACCGTCCGGTTGCGGTCGGAGCGCCGGTGTTATTGCACTGGAGTCCGGACGACGGAGTGGTGATCCCACTGATATGAAGGCACGGTCGGCCGCACCAGAGTCTGCGAATGATCCCGAGACATGCACGGGAGGCGGGCGGTTGCTCGCGCCGGGCCTGCTGTGGACCGCGCTGTTCTGCCTGTTGCCGATTCTGGTGGTCCTGGCGGTGAGTTTCGCCACGCGCGGCACCTACGGAGGGGTCCTGTGGGAGTTCAGTCTGGAGAACTACCGCGATCTGCTGCATCCCCTCTACGGACGGATCCTCGGGCAATCGGTGCTGCTCGCCGCGATGACGACGGGGTTATGCCTGGTGATGGGGTTCCCGCTGGCCTATTACATCGCCCGGCTGCCTCCCCGCCGCCAGGCTTTGTGGCTCGTGCTCATCATGATCCCGTTCTGGACCAACTTTCTCGTGCGCACCTATGCCTGGATCTTTATTCTCCGGACCGAAGGGCTGCTGAATACGCTCCTCCTCCAGTTGCATCTGATCCAGGCGCCGCTCGATCTGCTGTATTCCAATGAAGCCGTGCTGCTGGGCCTGGTCTACGGGTATCTGCCGTTCATGGTGCTGCCGCTCTATGCGGCCATCGAACGGATCGATCCCGCCCTGATCGAAGCGGCCTGGGATCTCTATGCGGACCGGTGGTCGTTGTTTCGCCTGGTGCTGGTGCCGCTGACGAAGCCGGGGATCATTGCCGGCTGCGTGCTCGTGTTTATTCCTTCGCTGGGCGCGTTCCTGACGCCGGATCTCCTCGGCGGCGCGCGCAGCATGATGGTGGGCAATCTGATTCAGCATGAGTATCTGGTCGCGCGGGATTGGCCCCTGGGGTCGGCGTTGTCGCTGGTCATGATGCTGATCGTGACGGGCAGCATCGTCTGGTATCTCCGGGCGCAGGCGCCGCGGGACGGCGAGCGGGGCGCCGGATGAAGATGAATGGAGCGGGAGTCTGGCTGCGGGGCATCAGCGGGGCCGTGATGGCGTTTCTGTATCTGCCTATTCTGGTGCTGACGGTGTTTTCCTTTAACGACTCGCGGCTGTCCGCGGTGTGGCAGGGGTTTTCGTGGCACTGGTACGGCGTGCTGTGGCATGACGCGGCCTTGCTGGCCGCCGCGGCGAATTCCTTGCTGGTCGGGGTACTGTCCACAAGCCTTGTCGTGCTGCTCGGGTTGCCGGCCGCGATGGGGCTGGAGCGTCTTCGCGGAAAGGGCGTGCGGGTTGTGGAAACGATCTTTCTGCTTCCGCTGATTCTGCCCGAAGTGATGATGGGGGTGGCGTTGCTGCTTTTCTTCGTTATGGTCCGGTGGCCGCTGAGTCTGGCCACGGTCGTCATCGGGCATGCCGCGTTCAATCTGCCGGTGGTCGTTGTGCTGGTGCGGGCGCGGCTCCAGAAGCTGGATCCGCGACTGGAAGAGGCGGCGCGCGACCTCGGGGCATCGGCGTGGGAGACGTTCTACCGGATTACATGGCCTCTGATCCGTCCCGCCGTGCTGGGGGCTGCGCTCCTGGCCTTCACGATTTCGCTGGACGACTTCATTGTCACGTTTTTTGTCGCCGGTCCCGGCTCTACGACTCTGCCGCTGCGGGTGTATTCGATGATCAAGTCGGGTCTTTCTCCGGAGATCAATGCCCTATCGTCGCTGCTGGTCCTGTTGTCCATGGGACTGGTCGGGTTGTCCTTGGTACTTCAACGGCGGTAACTCGGTGACCAGGATGCTGAAAAAGTCCGCCAGCAGCGTTCTCACTTCACTCAGAGGCTCGACGTACCGCAACGTACGACTCGCCTCTTCGCTCGCTGCGGCCTTGCTGGACGGTCTTTTTGAGCATCCTTGAAGATAGGAAGCTTTATGGAGCAGGTGAACCGTATGGTTCTCTTTCGCCGGTTTTTTCCGCAGCTTGACATGTTTATCTCGAAGGTTCTTCCCAAAGTTCTGGGAGTTGCCGCGATCTCCCTTCTTCTATGGAGCGGGTGCGACCGGGCGCGGGAGACCGGCCGGCAGGGCGGTGCCGGGGCAACGCTGCACTATTTCACCTGGTCGGACTATGTCAGCCCTGAACTGATTCGTGAGTTTGAACAGGCACAGGGCGCGCACGTCGTCGTCGATACGTTCAGCAGCAATGAGGAGTTGCTGGCAAAACTGCAGGGCGGGGCTTCCGGTTACGATGTGACGGTCCCCTCGGATTTCATGGTGTCGATCATGGCCGCGCAGGGGATGCTGGCCGAACTGGATCCTGCCGCATTGCCGAATCTGAGCGGGCTTGAGCCGCACCTTCAACATCCGGCTTTCGATCCGTCGCACCGCTATGCCGTGCCCTATCTGTGGGGAACTGTGGGGATCGGCTACGATTCGGCGGTCGTCTCGCCGCCGCCGGACAGTTGGGACGTTCTGTGGGAGATACGCTATCGCGGCAGAATCAGCATGTTGAACGATCAGCGTGAGGTCTTCGGGGCCGTCCTGCGGTCGTTGGGGCGATCGATGAACACTACCGACCCCGCCCTGATCGAGGAGGCCAAGCGCAAGCTGATCGCCCAGAAGCCCCTGGTGAAAACCTACGCCAGCGAACACTATGACCAGCTGCTGGCGTCCGGCGACGTGGTGCTGGCGCAGGGATGGGGAGGGCCGGTCGCGCGGGCGATGCGCGAGCGGCCGTCGATCCGGTACGTGGTTCCCAAAGAAGGCGGGACGATCTGGGCCGATTGTCTCGTGGTGTTGAACTCGTCGCCGAATAAAGCGCTGGCCATGCGGTTCGTCAATTTTCTCATTGATGCACGCGTGGCGGCCCGCACGTCCGAGCGGCTGCTCTTTGCCTCTGCGAACCGTGAGGCCCGAGCCTGGATCAGGCAGGACATTCTGGAGAATCCGGCCGTGTATCCTCCGGCCGAATTGATTCCGCGCATGGAGTGGATGGGGGATGTGGGCAATGCGATGCGAATCTACGATCGGGCCTGGACCGAGCTCAAAATGCAGTAGCCGGATTGCGTGATCACTTTGCAAGTGCTAAAGATATCAGTATAATGTGCCCGTATCACTTCTGATTCATCCTCTCGCTGCAACTCACCGGACATGTGTGGGGACGTGCGCAGATACGAATCGGTACAATCGGGCTGCCCGGAGGTGCGAATGCCGCTTCGAACGATGATCGGTGTTGCGGTCTTGTGCCTGACCGTCGCCGCGGGATTCGCACATCAGGCGTCAGCCGCGACCGATCCTTCCGTCAAATCCGCTCCGGTTGCTCCTGCTGTGCCGGCTATGCGGCTCAGTCTTGACGAGGCCGTCGCGCTCTTTCTTCGCCAGAATCTGGATCTCTTGATGGCGAAGTACGGAATCGAATCGGCCAAAGGCCAGCAGATCACCGCCCGGTTGTTTCCTAACCCGACGGCGTCTCTTGGCACGCTCAGCGCCTATACCCAGGGACGAAATCTTGGCAACAGCGGACAGTTGTTCGCGCAGGTGCAGCAGTTGTTCGAGCTGGCCGGCAAGCGCGGCTATCGCATCGAAAGCGCCGGATACGGTACGCAGTCGGTTGAAGCCGCCTTCGAAGATGCGGTGCGGCAGCTCACGTTTGCCGTGAAAGACTCCTATAACCGGGTGCAATTGGCGCAGCGCCGGCTGGCGTTGGCCGAGGAGAACCGGGATCGCTTTTCGCGCATTCTCGATGTGAATACCATCCGGTTCAAAAAGGGCTATATCGCCGAAGTCGATTTGATCCGGATCCGGTTGCAGTTCATCGATTTCCAGTCACAAGTCATTCAGTCCCTTCAAGAAGGTGAAACGGCGCGGGCCGATCTTCGCCAACTGCTCCGGGTTTCTCCCGCGACTCAGCTCGAACTGACGTCGGAATTTGATTACAAGCGGATCGACCCTGATATCAGCCGGCTCAGGACGGCGGCGCTGGATGCCCGTCCTGATGTGCGGTCCAAGCGGTTCACGATGTCGCAGCGCGAAGCCGATCTGAAGCTGGCCAAGGCCTACCGGATTCCAGACGTGACGGTGGGCGGCGGGTATGCCGTGCAAGGCTCCAAAGGTCCGGATAACTCCGGACAGGTGGCTCTCAATCTGGGCGTTCCGCTGCCGTTGTTCAATCGCAACCAGGGCGGTATCATGCAGGCAGAGGTGGCGGTGCAGTCGGCCGAGGCCGATCTCAACAAGACGCTCAACCAGGTCGAAAACGAAGTGGATGTCGCCTATAAAAATCTGCTGCAGAGCCGGCGGCTGGTCGAGGCGTTTCTCGGCGGAGTGCTCGACGACGCGCGATCGACCTTTACGATCGTGGAGCGGGCCTACGAGCGGGGCGGGGCGACGATTCTGGATCTGCTCGATGCCGCCCGGACTTCGCGAACGATTCAGCAGAACTATTTTGAGGCGCTGTTCAATTACCAGCGGAACGTGATTCAACTCGAGAGCGCCGTGGGGCAGGAGATTTCGTTATGACCGTACGGATGGCTCCGCTGATCATGGCGATGGGAATGGCGGCTTTTTCCGGTTGCGGCAAGGCCGATCAGCCGTCGCCGTCCGAATCCGTGATGACACCGCCTGCGGCGAAACCCGGGATGCCTCCCGCCGCAGCGCAGCCGCGCGTCGAGACGGCCGTGGTGGAGTTCAGTCCCTCGCATCAGGCGCTAGTCCTCTCGGGCAAAGTGGCGTACGGGGAAGACCGCTATTCCAAGATCTCCTCTCCGCTGCAGGGCCGCGTCGTCGAAGTGCGGGCGCATCTCGGCGATCGCGTGAAGACGGGCGATGTCCTTCTCATCGTCGACAGCCCGGATATTGCCCAGGCCTATTCGGAATATGTGAAGGAGGACTCCGATCTCCAGTACGCCACGCGCGCCCACGATCTGGCGAAAGACCTCTACGACAACAAGGCGATGCCGCTCAAGGATTTGAAGCAGGCGGAGAATGAACTGGTGAAGGCACGCGCGGAGTTCCGACGGGCGAAAGAGCGTCTCTTGTCGCTCCGTGTGCCGGCCGAGGAGCTGACGAAGCCGCTCGACAAACAGAAAATCACCTCGCGGTTTGAGATGAAGAGTCCCCTGACCGGGATCGTGGTCGAGCGGGCGGTGACGCCGGGCCAGTCGGTCGGCGGCGATCCGTCGCAGGTGCTGTTTACAGTGGCGGATCTGGATATGCTGCAGGTGCTGGCCGACTTGTACGAGCGCGATCTGGCGCTGGTCCGGGAAGGGCAGTTTGCGATGGTGACCGTGGAGGCCTATCCCGGCGTCGAATTTCCCGCGACGGTTGCCGCGATTGGTGACGTCGTCGATCCCGCCACCCGCACGATCAAGGTCCGGGCCTGGGTGAACAACGATCCCCACAAGCTGAAGCCGGAGATGTTTGCCCGTCTCCATCTTGCGGTAGGCGACGCCACCCAGTTTATTGCCGTTCCCCGGGAGGCCGTGCTGGAAGCCGACGGCAAGCAATTTGTCTATGTCGTGGAAGAGCCGAACCGCTATGTGAAACGCGAGGTCAAGGTGTCCAATATCTCCACGGACCAGGTCCGTATCCTTGAAGGCCTGACCCGCGGGCAGCGGATCGTCATCAAGGGAGCCGTCCTGATCAAGGGGAAGGAAGTCAAAGGAACATAACCGCGTGCAAGTCCTTCCTGCTGTTGTCTCTCCCGGTCCGGCCGGCCGATGATCGCGCGGCTGGTTGAAATTTCCCTGGTTCAACGGTTTCTGTTGTGCGCGCTGGGCTTCCTGATGCTTTTCGGGGGGCTCTACGCCTTCCACCTCCTCGATATCGTCGCCTATCCCGATCCTTCGCCGCCGATGGTCGAGCTGATAACCCAGTATCCCGGGTGGTCGGCCGAAGAAATGGAGCGGCAGATCACCATTCCCATCGAAGTCGCGCTCAACGGGATGACCGGCCTGACCGATATCCGGTCGCTCTCGATTTTCGGCCTCAGCGACATCAAAGTCTATTTCGATTTCGGCACGGACATTTTCCGGGACCGCCAGGAAGTGCTGAACCGTCTCGGCACGGTGCAATTGCCCAAAGGCGCCGAGCCGACGCTTTCGCCCTGGTGGGCCATCGCGGAAATCTATCGCTATGAACTGACCGGCGAGAAATCCGATCTGACCACGCTTAAAACGATCCAGGACTGGCAGGTGCGCCGGGAGTTCAGGCGCGTGCCCGGCGTCATCGATGTGACGGCGTTCGGCGGGACGACGAAAGAGTTTCACGTCGAGATCGATCCGGGCAAGCTCATCAGTTACGGCGTGAGCCTGTCCCAGGTCATGACGGCCCTGACCAACAGCAATGCCAATGTCGGCGGGAATTATCTGACGATCGGGGCGCAGAACTACAACATCCGCGGACTGGGCCTCATCAACCGGATCGAGGATATCGAGAACGTGGTCGTGGCTGAAAAGGACGGGACACCGATCTATGTGCGCACGCTGGGCAAAGTCCTGGTCGGCCATCAGGTGCGGCTGGGAAAAGTGGGCATCGACGACCGCGACGATGTCGTCGAAGGAGTGGTGCTGCTGCAGCGCGGCTACAAGGCCCTGCCGGTGCTGGATAAGGTTCGCGCCAAAGTCGAGGAGCTGAACAGCTGGAAGCTACCTGAAGGGGTCAAGATCAAGACCTTCTACGACCGGACGAAGCTGATTCATACGACCGTGGAGACGGTGCTGGATATTCTGATCAGCGGTATGGTGCTGGTCTTCGTCATTCTTGTGGTGTTTCTCGGCCACTTCGGCGCCGCCCTGATCGTGGCGCTCACGATTCCGCTGTCGCTTCTGTTCACGTTTACGATGATGATTCTGATCGGCCAGTCGGCGAATCTGATTTCGCTCGGCTCCATCGACTTCGGCATCATCGTCGACGCGACACTGATCATGGTGGAGAGTATTTTCATTCATCTCGCTCACTCGAAGACGCCGGGCCTGACGGTGCATCAGCAGATCGTCCGGGCGGCCCGGCAGGTCGGCCAGCCGATTTTTTACTCCACGGCGATCATCGTCGTGGCATTCATTCCGCTGTTTACGATGACCGGCGTGCCGGGAAAAATCTTCGCGCCGATGTCGATCACCTACGGGTTTGCGCTGGTCGGTGCGCTGCTGATGGCGTTTACGCTTGCGCCCGTGCTCTGCTCGTTCCTGCTGAAAGGGGACATCAGCGAAGGGGACACGATCGTGGTGCGCGGCATCCGGCGCACGTATGCCGCGACGCTGAATTGGGCGTTGGATCACCGCGCCACGGTGCTCGGTTTCGCCGCCGGTTCGCTGCTGGTGACGATGGTTGCCCTCCGATTCCTGGGAGGGGAGTTCATGCCGGCGCTGGAAGAGGGGAATCTCTGGGTGCGGGCGACGATGCCGGTGGATATTTCGTTTGAGCAGGCGGCGCGGCTGGCCGGTGACATCCGCCGCATGTTCCGGGACTCTCCGGAGGTGTCCACGATCGTCTCGCAACTCGGCCGTCCGGATGACGGCACCGATCCGACGAGCTTTTTCAATGCGGAATTTCTCGCGAATCTGAAGCCGCAGTCGGAGTGGAGGCCCGGTTTAAGCAAGGACGGGCTGATTGAGGAAATCGAGGGGCGGCTGAAAGACATCCCCGGCGTGATCTTCAACTTTTCGCAGGTGATCCAGGATAACGTCGAAGAAGCCATGTCCGGCGTCAAAGGGGAAAACTCGATCAAACTGTTCGGCACGGACCTCAAGACCATGGAGGAGAAGGCCGGCGAGATCGAGCGCGTCATGCAGGGCGTGCCGGGGGTCAAAGATCTCGGGATCTTCCGGCTGGTCGGCCAGCCGAATCTGCTGATTCAAGTCGATCGCGAAGCCAGCGCCCGCTACGGATTGCAGGTGGCGGACGTCAACGCCATGGTGCAGGCGGCCGTCGGCGGCCAGGCGGTGACGCAGGTCTACGAAGGCGAACGGCGGTTCGATCTTGTGGTGCGGTTCCTTCCGGAGTTCCGCCAGGACGTGGAGGCCATCGGCAATATTTTAGTGAGCACGCCGGGCGGAGCCCGGGTGCCGCTCAAGCAGGTGGCGAGTATCACCACGCAGACGGGGGCTTTTATCATCTACCGGGAGAACAACGAACGCTATATTCCCATCAAGTTCAGCGTGCGGGACCGGGACCTGCAGAGTACGGTGGAAGAGGCGCAGGCCCTCATGGCCAAGCGGATCGTGCTGCCGGAACGGTATCGCATGGAATGGGCCGGGCAGTATGACCAGTTGAAGGATGAGCAGAGTCGTCTTGCGAAGGTGGTCCCGGTGAGCCTGGTGATCATCCTCTTTCTGCTCTACACAACGTTCAATTCGCTCAAGAATGCGTTGCTGGTGCTGGCGACGGTTCCGTTCGCGTTAGTCGGGGGCGTATTGTCGCTGGTATTGACCGACACCCATTTCAGCATCTCGGCGGCGGTCGGCGTGATTTCGACGTTAGGCGTGGCGATTCTGGGCGGCGTGCTGCTGATTTCCCGGATCGAGGAATTCCGCCACACGGGGGTCGGTTTGCGAGAAGCCGTCCGGAAAGGCGCGGATGTACAGATGCGGCCGATCCTCATGGCCACGCTGGGGGCGGCGATCGGCCTGTTACCGGCGGCCCTGGCCACGGGTATCGGATCGCAGGCGCAAAAGCCGCTGGCCCGGGTGGTCGTCGGCGGTATGTTGACGGCGGCGTTTTTGATTTTGGTCGTGTTGCCGGTATTATATGAGCTCGCGCATCGCAGTGAAGGGAGTGACGGGCAGAGAAACTGATCATTGTCAGGGAAGGAGTGTCGTGAAGATGTCTGGACGTATGTTGATGGCGGTCGGTGGAATGGTTCTGGCGGTCAGCGGCGGCGTGACGGGAAGTCTGTGGGCGGGGGAGCAGAATCCGGTCGTTCTCGTTCAAATTCCCTACGAGGCGCCGCCGAAGCAGCAGGATGTGCCCGATGTTTCGGTGCCGCCGAATACCAGCCCGCTCACTCCCGAGGAAATGACGCGGGCGGAAGCGCTGCTTCCGTTGCTGGAAGGCAAGCAGGAGTTCTGGGCCATGGGGGAGTTCGTCCATCTGGGGGAGCCGTCCGTTCCGGCCTTGATCAAAGGGCTTGCGATGCCCAGCCCCAGGATCCGCTACAACACGATCGAGACGCTGTCGATGATGAAGGGGGTCTCCGCGGTGCCGGCCCTGCTGGTGGCGGCAAAGAACGCCAACGAGATTCCGCGGGTCCGCGAGCACGCGTTGCGCGTGGCGATTCGACTGGATCAGTCCAAAACGCCCGAGGCCATCGAGGTGATGTCCAAGGATCCGAATCCCTCCATACGGAAAGCGGCGGCGTTCGAGTCCCGCTATGTCCGCCAGAAGGCCGTGATCCCCACGCTGATTCCGATGGTCACGGACGAGGAGCGGTTTGTGGCGTTATCGGCCCTGCATTCCCTGTGGATTCCGACCAGACATGAAACGGAGTTTCACGACTGGGAGACCTCGACG
>OMJA01000075.1 GCA_900299245.1 Nitrospiraceae bacterium
CCCAGCGGTCGCCGAGCCAGCCGCCGGGAATTTGAAAGAGGGCATAGCCGATCACGAAGGCCGAAAAGACAAAGCCCATCTGCTGGTCCGTCAGACCCAGCGCCGGCATCATGTGCCGGGCCGTGACAGAGATGTTTACGCGATCGATGTAGGTGACGACGCTGATGGCGAACAGTAAGGCGAGAATCACCCAGCGGATCGGTGTTGAATGGGACGTCGGCAGAGTACTGGAGAGAGGAGCGTGCAAAGATCGCGTCGTCCCAATGAAGAGCTTCTATTATAGCGAGTCTGAAAGGAGGGCTCTAGGAGAAATTGCAGAGTGGTTTGGCTATGTAAGAGAGTAGTTGTCGGAAATCCCCTTGTCTCCCGCAGGGTTGGTGGATTTAACTAGAGGCTTCCGGTAAGATCCGAGCGGCAATTGTACGTAGGCTGTGAGGGGGCAGATTGTCGCGTCTTCGGCTGTTTCTGGTCATTGTGCTGGCCCTCGCGGTGGGTGTCGGTACCTTCCTGCTCTTTTCCAATACCCTCATCGGTGAAGATTATCTTAAAGAGTTCGTCTTGCAGCAGCTCGAGGAGACGCTCGGGCGCAAGATCGAAGTGCATCGCGTCAAGTTCGTGATTTTCCCGCGCATCCGCGTCGAACTGAGCCAGGTCGCCATCCACGATCCCCATTCGGACCAGGTCGTGCTGTCGGCGAAAAAGATCGATCTGGTGCTCCGTCTGCTCCCGCTGTTGCGGAAGCAGGTGGTGGGCAAGCGGCTCCTGGTCGAAGAGCCGGTGCTCACGATTCACCGGAATGACGCGGGCCACTGGAATATTCTGGACGGGGCCAATCAGGCGGCGACTGATCAGCGCACGCTGGACATGATGACGCGCGTCTTCATGATCCGCCAGGCCACGGTGGTGAACGGAAGTATCACGGTCATCGATGAGGCGAGGCCCGGCGGGGTCAGGACTCTGAAACTGGAGCGTGTCGAAGGGGGGATCATGATCCGCCCGGAGCGCGCGATGGCGGATGTGCATCTGTCGATGGCGCAGACCGGCCAGGACGGGCTGTCGGCCGTGTCACTCGTCGGGCAGATCAAGCGGGTGGAGCGGTCCGCTGCGTTGACGACGGAGGTTCCCACGGAGGCGGCACCGGCGGAACAGGCCGTCACAGCGCCCGCGTCCGTGTTTCAGTTCGAAGGACAGGTGGATGCTGCGAATGTGGTGCTGCGTGAGATGGCGGACTTCTTCGGTCCCAGGCCGGTCCCTCCGCAGCTCCAGGGGACGGTCAATCTGCAAGGGCAGGTGCGCATCATGCCGGGGCTTGCCGGGTACGATGCGGTGTTGTCGGACATGACGGCCCGCCTGAATCAACTGACCCTGACCGGCAAGGCGAATCTGGCCGGGCTCCTTACCGCACAGCCGACCTTTGCGGTCACGTTCAATTCATCGCTGGTCACATTGAAAGAATTGCTGAATACCATTCCGGCCGAATGGATTCACCCCCAATTACCGGCGGTGCTGGCGGAGCGGCAGATCGACGGGAAAGTGCAGGTGGTGAATGCCACGCTGACCGGATCGGCGACTTCGGGCCCGCAGTTGTCGGTGACGGGCGAGTTTCATGTCCAGGAAGGGCAGGCCCTGCTGGGCGAGGATCGTGTTCCGACCAAGGATCTGGCCGGCGTCGTCGTCGTGGAGGCAGGCCGTGTGCGGGCCGCGAACTTTACGGGTCAGTACGGCGCGATTCAAATCACCGAGGGCAAGGCGACCATTTCTTTCCTCGATGCCGGCCCCTGGCTTGAGCTGGAAATCACCGGCAGCATGGCCGCGGCCGATCTCGTGCAGTTCCTTGCCAAGACGGTGAAGGCGGAGCGGTTTGCGCATCTGCTCGGGGGGCTTCGCGATGTCGAGGGGATGGCGTTGCCGACGTTCCGGCTGGTGGGGCCGCTCAACCAGCCCGGCGGAGTGACGTTCGCCGGCGGCGAGATTACGGCGAAATATATCAGCCTGAGCCATCCCTCTCTGCCTGAGCGATTGACGGCGCTGCAGGGGAAGTTCGTCCTGGTCGAGGGGGGCACGCGATTCGAGCAGGTGACCGGTCATCTGGGCGACACGATCATTCAGGCGCAGGGAGGGATTTCGGGCGGTCCGGCGAGCGTGTTTCAGGAGTTCGTGATCCGCGCGAACGGTGATGCCGGATTGATCGCCAGATTTGTCCCCTCCAAGGTGATTCCCGCCGGGATGTTCGAAGGGTTGCTCAGCGCGGCCGTTCAGCTCTCCGGCGCCACGACGGCGCCGCATGTGCGCGGCAATCTGGTCATGACAGACTCCAAAGTGGTGATCCCGAATGCGATCGAAAAGCCGGCCGGTGCTCAGGCGATCTTCGAGTTCGAAGGCGATCTGACGCGGGCGAACACAGCGACGGTGACCCGCGTCGAACTGGTGCTGCCTTCCGCGCGGATTCCGGTCAAGGGGGTGATCCAGATCGGCGAGAAGTTTTCCATCGATGTGGCGGTGGCGACGGGCGAGTTGTCGCTGTCGGCTCTCCCCGAATGGATTGCAAAGGGCGGGTTTGAGGCCGGCAATGTCGAAGTCTCGCTCGATGTGAAGGGCAAGGATGCGGATTGGAAAAGCTGGAAGACGACGGGGTGGATGGCTCTGACCAACGGGCTGATGCTGGTCAAGGGAGCCGGGCATATTGAAGATCTGTATGCGCGGGTGAAGCTGGTGCGGAACGGGGCGGAGGTGAAACGGCTCTCGTTCAAAGTGCAGGACAGCGACCTGGCCTTGGAAGCGACGGTGCGGAACTGGCCGGCCAAACCGGTAATCACCGGCAAGATCGAGTCCAATCAACTGGATCTCGATCTCGTGATTCCCAAAGGGGAGCGCTCGCCGATGCGGGAGTTTCTGGAAGCGCTGGCGTCTTCGAGCCAGGTGACCATGACGGCGGCAGCGGCCCGCGCACATTACCGGCACCTCAAGTTCGGCGGGTTGACGGCGCGCATCATCATTCAGGACGGTGTGCTGGATATCGACCGGATCGCGGGAGACTCCACCAACGGGCAGGTCGCCGGTCGGGTCACGGTGCAACTTCCCGCCAAGGCGCCGGCCGAGACGGAGGTGTCGTTACGCGCCACCGGGTTGTCAGTGGAGGATCTCCTGCGGTTGACGCAGTCGGACATCCATGGCGTGTCGGGCCAGGTGCGTCTCAGCGGCACGATCCGCGGACACGGGCGGAATCCCCATGGAGCCTATCCGTCGC
>OMJA01000076.1 GCA_900299245.1 Nitrospiraceae bacterium
GGCCGTGCCTTCGTCCAGCAGCGAGGCATTGGCCAGGGGCAACCCGGTCAGATCCCCGACCATGGTCTGAAAGTTCACCAGCGCTTCAAGGCGGCCCTGGGAGATTTCTGCCTGATAGGGGGTGTATTGGGTGTACCAACCGGGGTTTTCCAGAATGTTCCGTTGGATAACGCCCGGCGTGACGCAGTGGTAGTAGCCCATGCCGATGAGCGAGCGGTAGACACGGTTTTGTTCCGCGATTGTTTTGAGCTCGCGCAGCACGGCCTGTTCGCCTCGTGCTTCAGGCACATCCAGCGGCTTTTTCAGCCGGATGTCCTGCGGCACGGTTGCATCACAGAGGTGCTCCAACGATGGCATGCCGGCGACTGTGAGCATTTCGCGGATGTCAGCATCCGTCGGCCCGATATGCCGTTGCGGGAATAAATCGGTTGGCGTCAGGAAGTCGGGTTGAGGCATGATCGTATTGTCCGCTTGTGATCAGGTGGTTCCGGAATAGTCAATCAGTCCGGCGAGAGTACCACGGCGCTTCCCTATTTCCAAGGTGTTCGCCCTACGCCTACGATGTCGCTTGCCATGAGGGGCGCGAGTTCTGTAAGTACTGGGATGAAGAGAGGATCCGCCATTCCGAAGGAGTGCGATGCCGAGTTCGGGCACCTATCTGCATGACATTCTCATCGTCGGGGCCGGTCTGGCGGGCATGCGCGCGGCTCTTGCCGCGCCGGGCAACCTGGATGTGGCGCTGATCTCAAAAGTCCATCCGGTCCGGAGCCACTCGGTGGCGGCTCAAGGCGGGATCAATGCGGCGCTGGGCGACAATGACTCCTGGGAAGCCCACGCCTTCGATACGGCAAAAGGGGGGCTCTATCTCGGGGATCAGGACGCGATTGAAGCGATGTGCCGGGAGGCTCCAGGGGACATTCTTGAGCTGGAGCGGCTGGGCGTCATTTTCAGCCGCGATGCCCGAGGACGCATCGCCCAGCGGCCGTTCGGCGGGGCCGGCTTTCCCCGAACCTGTTATGCCGCCGATCGTACCGGCCACGCGCTGCTGCATGCGCTGTACGAACAGATTCTCAAACGACGGACCACGGTCTATGAAGAATGGTATGTCACCGCGCTCGTAGTCGAAGCGGGGGTGTGTCGCGGGGTCATCGCCTGGGACATGGTGCGCGGCGGGTTGCGGCTGATTCAAGCCAAGGCCGTCATTCTTGCGACGGGCGGGAGCGGGCGGGTTTTTCTAACCAGCACAAATGCGGTGATCAATACCGGCGACGGGATGGCCTTAGCGTATCGCGCCGGGGCGCCGCTCATGGATATGGAATTCGTCCAGTTCCATCCCACCACCTTGAAGGACACGGGAATTCTGATTACGGAAGGAGCGAGGGGAGAAGGCGGCTACCTCCTCAATACGCTGGGCGAGCGGTTTTTGAAACGGTATGCCCCCGAGCAAATGGAGCTGGCGACCCGCTCAACGGTGTCGCTTGCGATCGGGCAGGAGATTCTTGAAGGCCGGGGCGTGGACGGATGTGTGTTGCTGGATCTCCGGCATCTCGGACGGGATAAGATCCTGGAGCGGCTTCCTCAAATCCGGCAGCTTGCGATGGAGTTTGCCGGGCTTGATCCGGTTGAAACCCCGATTCCCATCAGGCCGGGTGCGCACTACCAGATGGGCGGAGTCAGAACCAATCCGTGGGGTGAGACGTCGATTCCCGGCCTCTTCGCGGCGGGGGAGTGCGCCTGTGTGAGTGTGCACGGGGCCAATCGCCTCGGCGGCAATTCGCTCTTGGAAACGATCGTATTCGGGCGCCGCGCCGGGGTCAAAGCCGGCGAGTATGCCGGAACGACAGGACATGGAACTCCAGCCCCGCAGCACCTCGCCGTGGAGCAGGCCAGAATTGAGCGGCTGCTCTCGCAGAGCGGAGGCGAGCGGGCCTGGCAGGTGCGGCAGGAACTGGGGGACACGTTGAGCACGAACCTCGGAATCTTCCGGACCAAAGCGTCGATGACAACGGCCGGACGCAAGGTGCAGGAATTACAGCAGCGCGCGGCCGCGGTCACGGTTCAGGACAAGGGGCGCGTCTTCAACACCGATTTGATCCAGGCGTTGGAACTCCAATGTCTGGTCGAACTCGCGGAAACGATTGTGGCAGGGGCGCTTGCGCGCGAGGAGAGCCGCGGGGCTCATTACCGTTCCGATTTTCCCGCCCGCGACGATGCCGCCTGGCTGCGGCATACGGTGGCGCAAAGGACGCCCGGCGGCGTCAGTTTGTCCTATGCTCCGGTGACGGTCACCCGATTTCAACCGAAGTAGCGCCGCAGCTCCGTTACGGGGTGTGAGACCCCGCGCCGCCTGCCTGCCACATCAATCCGAGAACATCGTCCGCAGGTTTGGTATAATCGACGCGCGAGAGGAGTCCCTATGCGTGTGCTCGTGGTCGAAGACGAAACGAAGGTCGGCTGCTTCATCAAGCGCGCGCTTGAAGAGGAAAGCTATGCCGTCGATCTTTGTGAAGACGGGGCCAAGGGACTCGAGATGGCGTTGGCGACCAACTATGATCTGATCGTCGTTGATCTCATGTTGCCGTCGATGTCGGGGATGGAGATTCTTAAAGCGATCCGGCGTGAACGGATTCAGACGCCGGTGATGATTCTGACGGCGCAGTCCCAGGTGGATCAACGTGTGAAGGGGCTCGATGCCGGCGCCGACGATTATCTCACCAAGCCGTTTGCCATCGATGAACTGCTGGCCCGGGTCCGGGCGCTGCTGCGCCGGGGAGCGACCGAGAGTCCCGGCATTCTGCAGATCGACGATCTGGTGCTGAATCCCGCGACACGGGAAGTCACGAGGGGCGGGCAGCGGATCGAGTTGACGCTCAAGGAATATGCGCTGCTCGAATATCTGATGCGGCATACCGGGCGGGTGCTGACGCGGCCCATGATTTCCGAACATGTCTGGAACCAGGATTTCGACACGTTCACCAACGTCATCGATGTCTACGTCAATTATCTCCGCAATAAGATCGACCGCGGCCGGTCGAAGAAACTCATCCATACGATCCGCGGCAGCGGATACATGCTGAAAGCCGATTGATGCCACTGCGACTGCGGTTGACGCTCTGGTACGGGAGCACGCTGGCTCTGGTCCTCATCGTGTTTTCCGTCGTCCTCTACAATGTGACGGCGAGGAGCCTGCGCGACGCAGTCGATCAATCGCTGGAAGAAACCGCCAATACGGCCGTCCGGTCGCTGGAGGAACGGGGATTCCTCCCGCTCATCGACGAAGAGGAATTGCTCTCGCAGTTTCCCGAACTCGCCCGGATCGACAAGTTCTTCCAGATCTTCAGCCCCTCCGGAACGATCACGCTCCGCTCTCCCAATATCAAGCAGCATGAAGTGCCGCTCAGCCGTACGGCGCTCGAAACGACGTTTAACGGGAAGTCTATTTTTGAGTCGGCGAAGCATCCGAAGGAGCCGCCCTTGCGGCTGGTGTCTGTCCCCATTATGTACCGGGGGACGCTGCTCTACATCGTACAGGTTGGCA
>OMJA01000077.1 GCA_900299245.1 Nitrospiraceae bacterium
CATAATACGACTAACAGGCTTTTGTTCGTGTTCGAGAGCTTGGAGCATCCGCGACAGGCGGACTTGGGATACCTGATTGATGCGGCGGCCATTGAGGGCCTCGTACAGAGTATCTCGATGCACGCCTGCCCGCTCGGCAAGCTCGGTTAGCGTAGGCAAGTCATCGCCGAGCTGAAGGCGTTTCTGGTGCAAGCGTAAGGCTTCTGAAATCTGCCGAAGTGAAAGAACAAATTGGCACATACTTCGTCTCGTAATGGTCGGCCTCGCAGCTTGTAAACAAGGCCCGTGATGACTTTCCCCCGCGAGGTAGCCGAACCAGCTTTAGCGCATGTCGCGGGCGATGCTATCGAACAAGCTTACCAACGGGGCGATGCTCTCGAGAAGAGGCAGAAATTGATGGAGGCTTAAGCGAATCATTGCGAGCCGAGCAGTAAGGGAACACTAATAATATTGGCCCGCAAATCTCAATTAAAATGAATATTACCCGGCGCATTGAAATTTTACGCTATATCGTGTGTACGGAATGATAAAAACGTTAGGAAACCTCATAAGATCAGATTTAGAAGGCCGTTTGAGGCATTCAGCCTGGACTGACACGCTGGCCAGCCGTTGGAGCGGCACATGCTCTATACCAAAAACCACCTTCTTTTCGTGGACACGGAACCACTCTGGACATCGACCCTGCGATCCGGGCGCGATCGCAATTTTCCGGTCGGTGCGGCCAGCTGATTCCGACTTGTGGCGCAGCCGGTTGAACCCGATCCTGACGTCTTGGACAAAGAAAGAAGAGGAATGGAAACGACACAAGATGGGATAGGCGCGCCTCTGCGACGTCTTGAGGATAGGCGCTTCCTGACAGGGAGAGGCCGGTACGTGGCCGACATGAGTGGCTTCGGTGAGCTTCAGTGCGCCTTCGTTCGCTCCACGCACGCGCACGCGCGCATCATCACGATCGATACGGCTGCTGCCAGTACGATGCCGGGAATCGTTGCCATCCTGACCTGGGCGGACATGGTCGCAGACCGTGTCGTACCGATGCGCCCGCTGTGGACCATCAAGTCGACCGACGGCCGTCCGATGGCAGAGCCTCCTCGCCCACAACTCGCCGCAGACTTTGTTCGGCATGTAGGCGAACCGATAGCACTCGTGGTGGCCCAGACGGTCGAGCAGGCGCTTGATGCAACCGAGGCGGTCACTGTCAAGTACGAACCGCTTCCGGCAGTCACGAATGCGCGATATGCGATGCAGGATAAGGCACCCCTCTTGCACGCTCAGGCGCCGGGCAACGTCGTATTCCATTTCGAGCGTGGGGACGGGGCGGCCGTCGATGCAATCCTCGCGCAGGCCCCGCACATAGTACGGCTCGCTCTCACCAACAATCGACTAGTGTGTGCGGCAATGGAGCCGCGAGCCGTGCTCACGATGCCAGATCCTACAGGACGGCTGGTTGTCTACTGCACGACGCAGGCGCCGCATCATATCCGCCAGGCAATCACGGAGGAGCTAGGGCTGCCGGTCGGCGCAGTCCGCGTGGTGGCACCCGATGTTGGGGGCGGATTTGGAACGAAGGGGAAGCATTACCCCGAGGAGACGGTCTTGCCGTGGGCCGCGCAGCGGCTTGGCCGGCCCTTGAAGTGGGTGGCAACCAGGACGGAAAGCTTCATCACCGATACACAGGCACGAGACCATTTCACGCTCGCCGAAATGGGAATAGACCAACAAGGCCACTTTCTCGCGCTCAAGGTGGAGACCATCGCTAACATCGGAGCCTACGTTTCGACGTTCGGCGCCTCTATTCCGAGCGTGATATATTCAGGCCTTCTGGCGGGTCCGTATCGCACCCCGGCGGTTGTGGTTCGATCGACTGGTGTCTTCACGAACACAGTGCCAACCGACGCCTATCGCGGCGCCGGTCGGCCGGAGGCATGCTACGTCCTCGAGCGTCTGGCGGACGAAGTGGCACATGTACTTGCGCTCGATCGTGCAGAGGTCCGCCGTCGCAATCTCATCACTCGTGAGGCGATGCCCTACCGCACACCGTTGGGCACAATCTATGATTCCGGAGATTTTCCAGGCGTTCTAGAAAAGGCGCTCACCGCTGCCGATTATGCAGGGTTCAGCGCACGTCGCGCCGCAACAGAGGCCAAAGGGTACAGGCGCGGCTTCGGAGTTGCCTCGTTCGTCGAATCTTCAGGTGTTGCACCGTCACGCTTCGCAACCCAGCTCGGCGCTCGCGCTGGTTTCTATGAAGCTGCACACGTCCGAGTGCACCAAGATGGCGGCGTACTGGTAATGCTCGGAACGCACAATCATGGACAAGGACATGCGACGACATTTGCCCAGATCATTGCGTCGCGACTGGGGGTGCCGGCGACATCAGTCGAGATAATCGAGGGCGACACCGACATTGTTCCGCAGGGAACCGGCACATTCGGCTCCCGCTCGATTGCGGTTGGCGGATCGGCGTTGGCCGCCGCAATAGACAAGACGATCGCAAAGGGCCGAAAGATCGCATCGTTCCTGCTTGAGGCCGCGGAGGCGGATATCGAGTTCGCCGACGGACACTATAAGGTTGCGGGTACGGATCGCAGGATGCCGCTCGTCGAGGTCGCGCACCGCGCCTACCTGCCGGGCCAATTGCCGATGGAGATTGAGCTGGGGCTTCAAGAAACCGCCGTATATGACCCGAGCTCCTTCGCCTGGAGCAACGGCGCCCACCTGTGCGAAGTCGAGGTCGACCCGGAGACTGGCATAGTCGATGTCGTCGGCTACTGGTGCGTCGACGATATCGGCACGGTCATCAATCCGATGATCGTCGAAGGCCAGATCCACGGCGGCATTGCGCAGGGGCTCGGGCAGGTACTCTCCGAGCACTGTGTCTATGATACGGAGAGTGGGCAGCCGCTCACCGGCTCGCTTATGGACTATGCGCTGCAGCGCGCCGGCGACATGCCTCCGGTCGTCTCTGCACTCGATGAGAGCCAGCCGTGCACGCACAATCCGCTCGGTGCGAAGGGCTGCGGTGAGACCGGCTCGATTGGTGCGCCGGCTGCGGTCGTCGGCGCGGTTCTCGATGCGTTGCGTCCGCTCGGCGTGCACGATATCGAGATGCCGCTCACTCCGGGCCGCGTATGGGCAGCGATCCGCAATGCGAGCGGGAGCGAGCCGGCCCGCGCTTGATCGCAGGCATCCGCATCGGGCGGCTCGCCGGTCATCTCACTGGAAGACTGTTGATGAAATCAACCACCAGAGGGACGACCTTATCCGGCTGTTCCATGAACGGAATATGTCCCGCCCCCGACAGTACGGAGAGGCGTGCTCCGATGACCTTGGCCGCGATCAGTTCACTGAGCGAAGCGGGAATGAGGTGGTCGTTGTCGGACGTAACGACGAGGGTGGGTGCGCGGATCTTGCCAAGCTCCGAGGTGAACTTTGGCTCTGCGTGCTGTTCGGGCTCGCAACGCCCCCATCGCAGCAGGCTCAGCACGAAGGCCCGGTAGAGCTCGACCGAGTTGGAGCGGATGTTGGCCTGGTTGGCCCGCATCACGGCAAGACCCCGATCGGAGTTTATGAAGTTGCGCGTGAGCGTCCACAAGCCCATATAGTCTGCCACCTCGTCCCCAAGGCCGAGCTTGTCGATCAGCCTCAGGCGTAGGCGGAAATTCATTTCGGTCGCGCGATCGAGCTCGCTGAAACCTCCGACGACGATCAGCGACTTGACTGCCGCGGGATGGCGGACGGCCAGCGCGAGAGCCATCGCTCCGCCCAGGGATGACCCCAGCACGTGGACCGGGCCCCGTCCCAGCTTCTCGATCAGCGCAGCGAAATCATCTGCCCACCCTTCCACCGAATACGGGGGGGCCGGCTTGGACGACTGGCCGATACCTATCGGATCAACAGCGTACACTGCGAAATGCCGTGCCAGCAGCGGAATGCCGAAGTTGTAATAGGAATGGTCCATGCCAAGACCGGGAATAAGAAGCAGCGGTGCTTTATCTCCTTCCAGCCTATAGAAGAGCCTCGCCCCGCCAATCTCTACTTCCGGCATCCGCCTCTCCCTCGCTTTCGAAGCGGCCCCCTTTGATTCGAATTCACACTTGGGGTCGATGTGCCGCAATCTACACCCGCAACGTCGCGTCAATAACATGCAAGTCGACTAGGATCCATCCACCAAGCCCACCCGGCCGCCTTGTCCCTGGTTGGCTTTCCATTCTAAAATCAGACATATCGGATACGGAAACTAGGGATCGACGTATGAATAGTGCCGTCAAAATGCAGTGGCGCAGCCGCATCGCCATCGCTCTCACGTTAGCACTTGCTGGAGCAGGCCTTTCGACGAGCGCCGTGGCGCAAGCCCCTTTGATTCCCGTGCGAGCCGCCTTTCCACCGGTGGTGACGTGGCTGCCGTCATGGGTGGCGAAGGAAAAAGGTTTCTTTGCCAAACACGGGCTCGACGTAACTCTCACGATCACGCAAAATCTGTCGCTGCTCCCCGGCACAATGGGCAAGCAGTTCGATTTCGGTGCAAGCACGCCGACCGACCTGTTGAAGGCGGTTGCGAGCGGCATCGACGTGGTGGCCTCAGCGGCGGAGGCCTACGAGACGGACAAGAATCCGACAACGCACGTGGTGACGTCACCAGAGACGGGCATCAGGTCCGTGAAAGATTTGGCTGGGAAGACTATCGCGACGCCTACTATAGGTGCCGTGATACACGTCTCTACTCTTTATTGGCTAAAAAAGAATGGTGTCGATTTCAACTCAATACGCGCTGTAGAGGTTCCGTTTCCCAATATGGCCGATCAGCTCAAGGCGAAGCGTGTGGACGCCGTGGAGACGCTCGAGCCTTTCGCTGGCGCCATGCTGAAGGCTGGGAACATCTCACTTGGTCTTCCGATACTGGCGCCGACAGGAAAAGAAGTATTGTTCGTGTTCTGGATCTCTCAAGGCGCCTGGGCGAAGAGCAATCCGAAAATCGTTAAAGCCTGGATCGCTGCTCTTGAGGATGCAAAGGCTTTCATGGAGAAAGAGCCGGCTGAAGCAAGAAAGATTCTGGCCCAGTACACGAAGCTTCCCGAGGCTGTGGTTCAAACGGTACCTTTTCCGGACTATAGATTCCGGATCAAAGCTGACGATCTGTCAGTATGGGCCGACGTACTGAAGGATGTCGGGCAGTTGGACAAACCGGTTGATAAAAACAAACTGGTCTTCATTCCGGATTAATGATGGTATCAGCGCCGAAAATAATGGCGCAAGACGGACCGTCAATGGCAGAGGCAGCTGTCTTCGAATGCCGCAGCGCCTCGGTGACCCTCGGAAGCCGCCAAGCACTGCGCCTGATCATCGAGGACATCTCGTTCAAGCTGCGGCGCTCCGAGTTCCTTACCATCGTCGGCCACTCCGGCACTGGGAAGACCACCCTGCTGCGAATGCTCGGCGGTCTTACGCCCGCCGCGACCGGCACCGTGATGGTTCACGGCAAGCCGCTTTCCGGGCCGCCTCAAGACGTTGTCATCGTCTTCCAAGACTACGCTAATGCCCTCTTGCAGTGGCGGACTGTGGCGGCCAATGTTGCGTTCGGAATAGAGCGCAGCCTGTCGAGAGAGGAGTGCCGGCAGCGCGTCGGTGAGGCCTTGGCGCTCGTCGGGCTCGAGCGAAATGCGAACGATTTCCCCTGGCAGCTTTCCGGCGGGATGCAGCAGCGCGTGCAGATCGCGCGTGCCCTCGCTGTACGGCCGGCAGTCATGCTGCTGGACGAGCCGTTTGCCGCTCTCGACGCGATGACCAAGGCCAACCTCCAGGACGAGTTGCTGGCAGTCCGCGACCGGACCGGCTCGAGCTTCGTGTTTATTACGCACGATATCGAGGAGGCGGTGTATCTCGGTGATCGGATCGCTGTGCTGAACGGTTCGCCAGGGCGCCTTCAACAGATTTTCGACGTCGATCTCGACCGTCCGCGTGACCAGATAACGACGCGCGCATTACCTCGTTTCCTAGAGTTGCGTCAGCTGGTTCATCAGGCGATCCGGAACAAGCCATGAAACTGCGCTCCGTCCTCTCCAACATCAACACGAGCGGGCTTCTCGTTATGACAGGCCTCCTTGTTGCCTGGGAGGTCGCCGTCCGCGCGAATGTTATCGAGTTCGAGTACCTCCCAGCGCCTTACGCGATTGGCAGCGGATTCGCTGAGCTGGTGCGCACCGGCGTCCTCGTCCCCGATATCCTACATACGCTCAGTGCCGTTCTGATGAGCTGGATGATGGCGACCATGGCCGGAGTGTTGCTCGGCTTGTGGCTGGGCCTCTCCCCCCTCGCGCGTCGCTATGCGCTTGCAACTGTCGAGGTGTTGCGCCCGATCCCGGGGGTGGCCCTGGCGCCAGTCGGCGTGCTGCTGTTCGGCTTCTCGCTGCAAACGGAGCTAATGGTCGCCATCCTACCTGCCACCTGGCCGGTCCTGGTCAATACGATGGGCGGTATTACTAGCGTGCATGCTCGCCTCTACGATGTCGGCAGGACGTTCCGTCTTGGTCGCACCGACTTCATCTGTAAGCTGCTGCTGCCGGCGGCGCTGCCCGCCATCGTGGTCGGTACGCGGCTCAGTCTTGGACTGGCAATAGTGCTGGCGGTGGTGGCGGAGATGGTGGGCAACCCCGAGGGGCTAGGCTATGGGATCGTGCGTGAGCAGCAGGCCCTCAGGCCCGACCTGATGTTCGCCAATATCATCGTCATCGGTGTTCTCGGGCTCGCCCTGAACTCAACAGTGCTGTGGCTGACCGGCAGGTTGTCTCCGGCGCTGTCCGCAGAAGTTGCGCGATGAGCGTTGACCAGCGGACATCGGCAACGGACTGGCGGTCGGCCGTCGGCCATGTCGCTAGCGACCTTCCCGCAGCAATGGGTCTGATACCGATCGCCATAGCTCTATCCGTGTGGGAGTGGTCGCAACTCGGCGCTGCTATCGTATCGCCCTATTTTCCGCCGCCGTCGGCCTGGTGGAATTCTATGCTGGACCTTGCACGCTCGGGCCGCTTGATACCAGCACTTTGCGCCACCGTAATAACTCTAATTGCTGGGATCGCGACAGCAACTATAGTCGGGGGCGCAATAGGCCTCCTGATTGGCATATCGCGGCGCGCGCACCGGGCGCTAGCGCCCATGCTGGAGTTTCTGCGCGCCATCCCGCCGCCCGCGATCGTTCCACTCGCGATCCTTTTCTTGGGCTACGACGAGCGCATGAAACTGCTAGTCGTAGCCCTCGCAGCTCTCTGGCCGATCCTACTCAATACCACGTCGGCCGCCGAGCGCATAAATCCGGTTCTGCTCGATGTCGCCAGGACCTTCCGCCTCGGCACACTCGATCGTCTGCGCCGCATCGTGATTCCTACGGTCGTACCTGCGCTGTTGCTCGGCGTGCGCGTGGCATTGCCGTTGGCCATCGTCGTGACGCTCCTAGTTGAGATCCTAACCTCGATCGACGGCGTCGGCGCGCTCATGATCCGCGCGCAGCGGAATTTCCAGTCCGGCCAAGTTTACGGCCTGCTGATGATCGTTGGCTTGTTCGGCTATCTCGTGAACTCGCTATTCGCCGTAATCGAAGCCCTGATCATGCGCACCCGACCACCGAGGACGACGAGCGTCTAACCACAGCGGTGGAGATCGCGTCTTGGAAGTAGGTTTCTTTTTCCAGTCGTAGACGCGCGATCCGCATGAATACCTCTCCCACACGGAGGCGGGGTAGCATCGCTCACTGGGCAATTACCAGAGCTCCCGCACGGCATGCACCATAAGTCATATGCACATTTAAGGCGTTGCAGCGCGCTTGTGATCTTAATTTATCTGATAATGCATAATAATTTGCGTTTCCGAGCCGCGCAAGCGCATTAGTATCACTAATATTCAGCGAGGAGTCTGGCGTGAAGGTTGATTTGCTCTTTCCAGGCCTACCAGCCAAAGCCGATCATTTCCTTTTTGGAATCTGTTCTGTGCTGCTCATTCGCAGCGAAGAACGGTGCATCCTTTTCGATACCGGTCCGTTCCGCGTGCGACCGATGTTGATTGCTGCGCTTAGTGAACTGGGCCTCACGCCAGCAGATATCGATATCATTTTCCTTACCCATCTGCATTGGGATCACGTGGAGAATCTTGACTTGTTTCCGCAGGCGCGCGTTCTAGTTCCGCGCGTCGAGTACGAGTATGCACGATCTCCGGCTCCCAATGACTGGGGCACACCGCCCTACGTCCACGAAATGTTGCGCGGCATGCGAGTCGAACTTTTGCCCGATAAAGATCAAGAACTATTTTCCGGCATTCGCACGCTGACGCTGCCGGGGCATTCTATCGGATTGCAAGGGTTAGTGATCGAGATTGAAGACGTGCGCCATGTCTTGGCAAGCGACGCGTTATGGTCGGCGCGCGACGCAGTGCGCGGTTCGCCGGATGTTGCTTTCTTCGATCCGCCAAAAGCGCAAGAAAGTCTTAATAAGGCGCTTGCGGCGGGCCACATATTCTACCCAGGCCACGATCGGCCATTCCGGCTGCACGGAGACAGGGTTAACTATCTAGCGCAGTACCGATACCAGATGCGATTTTCCTTTCAGCCCAATGGACAGGACTTTGACTTAGAGATCGCCACAGAACATGCGCTCAATTCGGCAGAATCAGCATGAGCCTACCTGCTTCTCTCACGTTGCTGTTCACAGGCGTTCCGATGTCCACCGATGCTTTCCTTTCCGGCGTCTCGACTGTCGCGCTCATTCGCCAAGCCGGTCGGAAGATTTTGTTCGACACCGGGCCCTACGCTTATAGGCCTATTATGCAGAAGCGTCTGGAGCGTCTCGGCGTCAACCCGCAATCCGTGGATACAGTTGTCCTGTCGCACGTCCATTGGGATATTGCAGGCAACGTAGACCTATTCCCTAATGCCGATGTCGTCCTTCACGCAAAGGAGTTAGCCTTCGCCGACGCTGCGGACGGATCGGATTCAAATTTGCCGGCCTATACCGGCCGTGCACTTCGCAGGCTGCGTCTTCGGCCGTTCGAAGAGGAGTGCGATCTGGCGGAAGGATTGCGCTTGATAGAACTGCCCGGCCACACTCCAGGAACTATCGGCCTTTTGATTGGTGATACTCTCTTGGCGAGCGATAGCGTGCCTGGCGCAGCGGCATTGTCAGCAAAAACCGGCTTTCTCGCCGCGTTTGATCCGCGTGCGGCAAAAGACAGTCTAGCAAAGGCCTTAAGCCTCGCCGAAATCGTTTGCCCGGCTCACGACCGGCCATTCCGCAAGGGGCCGCCTGTGACCTATCTAAACGACTATGCTATCCGTATCCGGTTCTTCACCGATCCAGCCGGGCCCGATGAGGAATTGCGGGTCGCGTCTTCGGCTCCCAGGTCATTTGCGACTTGGCCCGTCGACTGAGTTGGCCAGCGTATCTTGAGCGGCTCCCACTGAGTGGTCCGGTTGGACGTTATTTTAGAGTCGGCATTTTTTATCATTGTCGTTGCTGGCCAGATTTGGGCCTCAGGTGCTGGTGGCCGATAGCCGAGCAATGAGTGAGGCCGTAAGGTGCTTCAGTTACGTCGTCAGTTTTCGATCACGATTTGATAATACTTCAAGTTTTAGAAGATCTCGACATTGAGCAGTTCATAGCAAAGTTTGCCGTTGAAGCTTTCGTAATAGCCTTTCTCCCACGGATTGCCAGGCTCAATGTAGGCCATCTTGGCTCCAACAGGCGCGATCTATTCTCTTAGCGCTGAAAAGCCCCATTCGTATGTAATAATTTTAAAGTGAATTTAGAGTTAGCTACTGCCTTAATTGGGGCGTAGGCTGCAAAGCTGATCGCCCGTCTGTAAGGGTAGCTTTATGTTTGACCGACGTTCATTACTTAAAGGCACTGGAGCCGCCACGCTGCTCCTCAATTCGCATCCCGACCTTCTTACAACTTCCGCCAACGCTACCATACCCTCTGACCGCGTCTGGGATGCTGGCCTCGTCCGGCATTTGCTACCCCAAGTCAGCGACTCGCGCCTACTGATCAAGACCTCGTTTGCACAGCCACTCGCTGAGGCCCCTCACCTTTACGTCGGTGGCACGCGTGTGCGTGGGCAGATGAGCGACACTCGCGGCGAGTTCTGGCAGTTCCACGTTACGGGTTTACGTCCAAATCGCCCGTACCGCTTGGCACTCAGTACCAGCCGCGGCCGAGGACTTTGCCAACCTTGGGAGATTTCGACCTTTCCTGCGCCTGACGATAGGCCAAACCGCTTCCGCGTGCTTTTCATCTCCTGCGTAGGCGGCCATGAGGCAATGAAGTTTCTATCGCCATCTGTGCGCAATCGCCTGCTGCGCCGGGCACTCAGCTTTCAGCCGCAAGCTGCCGTCATAAATGGTGACCATGTCTATTGGGATTTGCTGTCGCCCAACACCGCTAAAAATTATGGACAGTCGCAGCAGGCCCTGAATATTGCAGGGAGGTTTGATCGCGCAGGCATCGTTCTTGGCGGCGATAACGAGACTATTCTTAAGAAGGTGGTTAGTCCCCAACTCGTATCTGTCTACGGCACAGACTTCCGCTCGACGCCGGTTTTCTTTCTTATGGACGATCACGACTACTTTGATAATGACGACGCGTTCGACGAGATCATCACATTCCCGCCGTCGCATTTTATGCTCCAGCTTGGCCGCGCCGCTCAAAGACTTTACTATCCAGAGTTCCTGCCTGATGCAGCGCGCCCTCGCGGGCTTGCTTGGTCGTCCATGTCGGACCGTCCAGAGGCTACCTCAGAGTGTTTTGGCACAATCCGCTACGGTCGTCTCGCAGAAGTGCTACTCTACGACATTAGACGCACCCAAACCTTGGCTGGACCAAGTGCAGTCTACATAGATCCTGAGGCTGAACGCTGGCTGATGAACCGAATGAAAGCCAGCGAGGTTACGCACCTTGTTCACGCGCCATCCAACCCGCCGGGCTGGACTGCTGGCAAGTGGGGTGAGTGGTATCCGGACGTCTTGGGTCCCGACAAGAAGCTGACAATTCAGACACCCAAGCCTTATTGGAATTCTGGGTGGCTAAAGCAGCATGACCGCATCATGGCCGCAATGTCCGCCATGAGCGATCGCTCACCATTGGTCATAAGCGGCGATATGCACGCGATAGCAATCGGCAAGATGCTCCGTAGCGGCCCCAGTGAATTCACCCGGAATCCGATCACCGTGGCTTTGTCAGGCACTGGTGGAACGCGTCCGCTGGGCTGGCCGTCAGCGGGCTTCCGCGGCACGCCTGCAACGCCTTCTCAGGTGCTCGACTTCGTAGAAGAGGTGAAACCACTCGAACTGCATGGCTTCACGCTGGTTGACTTCACGCCCGACAAAATGGTGCTGCAACAGTTCAGTTGGGATGTAAAATCGCAATCAGTCGAGGCCATTGATACGCTGCAGCCGTTCCACACCGCGGAGCTGCCAAGGCCAGCGTAAAAAGTTCTGGCCTGAGCGTGGTTCGGCGCCGGATAGTGACTGGAAGCTCAGTCAGCGTTTATTGATCCTGCTGTTACCCCAAACGTTACCCCAGAAGGAGTGTAGCCGGCCAACGCTCCGCACTATCTTTACAAGGATCTGATTTAGCTCTGAATTTTGGTGGGCGCATGCCCGGCCGTACCTCACCGCATTCAGCAGAAAGTGGAAGTCGAATTGGCACCGCGACCTCAGCCTAAATACCGTCGCGACATACCTCGTGGTTCCGCAGGCCTAGCAGAGGGCAAAAAAGAAGGGGGTAAAGGGCTAATAAAAATCTCAGAAATTTCCTGTGGCGGGAGCGATGTGCGGCGCACGTCTGGCAGGCCCCCGGTGGCCCATTGGTAGGCCCGGGGAGTCCCAAGACCAGATAGCTTGCTTCGGTGGGGCATTGGCATGCGCGGCGGGCGTAAGGACGCTGTTATTTAAGACTGCAGACTATCGAGGTAGGAGGGCCATTAAAGGCCTTGGCCGCGAAGCAAGATGAATGGACTGAAGCAGTGACAATCACCGGGCGCCGCCATGAAGGAGTAGTCGTAACCGCTTGCGACTGCGGGGGCATGGTGTGGGGTTAAGTGTGGGGCCCAACTTTCAGAAAGAC
>OMJA01000078.1 GCA_900299245.1 Nitrospiraceae bacterium
ACCGCCTGGTACGACAACGAGTGGGGCTACTCCTGCCGCGTACGGGATTTGATCAAGTTCACAGCGGAACAGGCCAAGAAGAAATAGCCATCGAGAGAGTCGGCGATCGTGTGGAGCGATTGACCGCACGGGGCTTGAGCCGGAGGTCCGCAAAGGAGCACTCATGAATTTGCGAAAGCAAACCATCGACGACGTTAAGCTTCGCGGGAAGCGCGTCATCATCCGCGCGGACTTCAACGTTCCCCTAGACGAATCGCTCCAGATCACCGACGACACCCGCATCCGTTCGACGTTGCCGACCATCAACCGCGTCGTCGACGAAGGCGCGATGGTCATTCTCTGTTCGCACCTGGGACGTCCCAAAGGAGCCTTTGACCCTAAATACAGCTTGGCTCCGGTGGCCAAGCGGCTGAGCCGGCTGCTCGGCAAAGAAGTCATCTTCGCGCCGGATTGCATCGGCCCCGCCGTCGAGAAACTGGTCGCAAAAATGAATCCGGGCGACGTCATGCTGCTGGAGAATCTCCGCTTTCACCCGGGCGAAGAGAAGAATGAAGACGCCTTCGCAAACGCCCTCGCCTCGCTGGGCGATGTCTTTGTGAACGACGCCTTCGGAGCGGCTCACCGTGCGCACGCCTCGACCGTCGGCATCACCAAATTCATCAAAACCTCGGCCGCAGGCGCCCTGCTCAAGAAAGAAATCGAATATCTGGAAGGCGCCGTCGAAAATCCGGTACGCCCATTCGTCGCCATCCTGGGCGGCGCCAAGGTATCTGGAAAGATCGGGGTGATCGAAAATCTCGGCAAACGTGTCGACAAGGTCATCATCGGCGGTGGCATGGCCTTTACCTTTCTCAAAGCCAAAGGCCTGGAGATCGGCAATTCGCTCGTCGAGAACGACATGCTCGATTTCGCACGGGGCATTGAAGAGCATGCCTTTTCACGGGGCGTCAAATTCTACCTTCCCGTCGATTGCGTCGTCGCCGCCAGCCGGGAACCTGGTGCCGAGACGAAGATCGTTCCCGTGCAGGAAATCCCCAAAGGCTGGTACGGCCTGGACATTGGTCCGGCCTCGGTCAAGCTGTTCAGCGAAGCGCTGCAGGATGCCAAAACGATCCTCTGGAACGGACCGATGGGCATGTTTGAAATCGATGCGTTCGCCAGGGGAACACTGTCAGTTGCCCATGCCGTCGGCAACGCCTATGCCCTGACCATTGTCGGTGGCGGTGAAACCGCCATGGCCATTCACCGCGCCGGAGAATCCGACAGCATCTCCTTCATTTCAACCGGCGGCGGCGCGGCCCTCGAACTGCTGGAAGGCAAGCAACTCCCCGGCCTGGTTGCGCTGCCGGATCGAGCGGTCTAGTCACCCGGATCCGCTCTCACGGCAAGCCAGACCAAAGGACACTGTGCGCACACCGCTGATCGCCGGCAACTGGAAAATGAACAAGACCGCTTCCGAGGCGGCAACGTTCGTCCACCAGTTGATTCAACAGAATATAACCTCGCCGGCGGTTGAGATTGTTCTCGCTCCACCGTTCACCGCATTAGCCTCCGTTCGCCAGGCGATCGGCACCGGCTCTTCGATCGGCCTGGCCGGCCAAAACCTGCACTGGGAAGACTGCGGCGCCTATACCGGCGAAGTGTCCGCGCCAATGCTGAAAGATCTAGGCTGTCAGTATGTCATCCTTGGACATTCCGAGCGTCGCGCTCTCTTCGGTGAACGGGACGACGTCATACAGAAAAAACTGTCCGCAGCCCTCCGACACGGGCTCAAGCCGATTCTGTGCGTGGGCGAATCATTGGGCGAACGTGAAGCGGGGCGCACAACGGAGATCATCACCGGACAACTCAAAGGCGGCCTGGCTGGATTGACGGCAGCACAACTGGCGATGCTGACGATCGCGTATGAACCAGTCTGGGCGATCGGAACAGGAAAAGCCGCATCACCGGATCAGGCTATTCTGAGCCATCAGACGATCAGACTGTTTTTGCAGCAACACTGGTCCGCCTCTCTTGCAGAGACCACGCGCATTCTGTACGGCGGCAGCGTCACTCCGCAGAATGTCTCGAGCTTTCTGGCATCTGAGGAGATCGACGGCGCATTAGTCGGCGGGGCTTGCCTCAAGGTCGAGTCCTTTGCTAGTATCACCGCTCTCGCACAAAAACGAACGGGGCATTAAGCATGTTGTATACGCTGGTAGTCATTCTTCATGTGTTTGTCTGCTTCCTGATGATCGGCGCAATTTTGTTGCAATCAGGCAAAGGCGCGGAAATCGGAGCGTCATTCGGCGGATCGAGCCAGACCGTCTTCGGAAGCCGAGGCCCGGCAAACTTCCTGAGCAAACTGACCGTAGGCGTCGCAGCCGTTTTCATGCTGACGTCGTTCAGCCTGGCTATTCTCGCAAAGCAGCGGAACTTCGCATCGACCGTGATCGACCTCAAGCCGAAAGAAACATCCTCAGCCCCTGCCGCACCGCCGGCACCGGCTGCGACAGAGTCGCACCCGGCGGCAGATGCTCCGGCTGCGGCCCACTAGACCGCCTCAGCTTCATCCGCAAATCCGATCTCGGACAGAATAATCGTCTTGATACACAGAAGCCCTCTGCGACTGCTCGCAGAGGGCTTCTGTGCGTTTTCTGATGTGTGTGTGCAGCGGATCGTTAGACGCGGGTAATCCAGGCCTCATGCGCAGGATCTTCCCCGCGCACAATGGCAAAGAAGGCTTTCTGCAACGCGAGGGTAATGGGACCGGGCTTGCCCGTACCGATACGCCGATTGTCGATTTCCCGCACCGGCGTCAGTTCGGCCGCTGTGCCGGTGACGAACACCTCGTCGGCCAGATACATTTCGTCGCGGGTAAACCGCTCTTCTGTCACAGCGATATTGCGCTCACGCGCCATGTCGATGATCGAGTTGCGCGTAATGCCTTCAAGAATGGACGTCAGAGGCGTGGTTTTGATTTTCCCGTGACGCACGATAAAGATATTCTCACCCGTGCCTTCGGCGACATACCCCTCAGGATCGAGCATGATGGCTTCATCGTACCCGTCCGTCTTGGCCTCCCGCTTGGCGAGGATCGAATTGACGTAATAACCGGAGATTTTCCCCCGCGTCATCGACACATTCACATGATGCCGCGTGAAGGACGACACTCGCGCACGCATTCCGTTGGCCAGGGCTTCCTCGCCAAGGTAAGCACCCCACCGCCAGGCGGCAATCGCCACTCTGATCGGATTATCGCCGGGATGGACCCCCATTGCTCCGTAGCCGATATACACCAACGGCCGGATATAACAGGCATCCAGCTTGTTCGCGCGCACCGTCTCGACGATCGCTTCGGCAATCTGCTTGCGATCGTACGGCATCTCCATCATCCCGATATGCGCTGAGTCAAACAGCCGGTCGACATGTTCCCGGAGCCGGAAGATCGCAGATCCAGATTTACCCTTATAGCAGCGAATACCTTCAAACGCAGCCAGTCCATAGTGCAGGGAATGCGTCAGGATATGGACATTGGCTTCGGCCCACGGGACCAACTTGCCGTCCATCCAGATCTTATCTACCGGCTCCAACATCGACGGATACTCCTCTATTCAAATGATCATCCGGGAGAAAACGTGAGCAGACTATAGCCTGGGGCTGGAAACGGGTCAAGCAAGCCCCGGCCTCCTCGTGTGCGATAGCTTGATATAATCTGCGGCTGGAAGAACGATTAGGACGAGGCGCAGTAGGATCGCAGTCTGGCGCTTAAGAAGCTCCCCACCCGCTCCTCGCCATCCGGGGCGAGCGTCACGATCTTGGCTCCAAAGAGCAGGCCGCGAACCCACCGGACGACCACCCGCTGAATCTCTACCGGCTCGTCCTTGTCGGGAAGGGAAAGACGCAGCACCAGCTCCATACCTGGCACCACCTGGTGATCGCCCAGCACACGCATGCCGTTCCGGGACATGTTCACCACGGTCCCTTTGCCAAGAAACTCGCCTCCCATGTAATAGAGGAGACACCGGACTGGAATCCGATGATAGGTTCGAATCACAAATCGTGTCGCCTGGGGCATTCTCCTCACCTCGCCGGGTAAAATTCTGGTATAAGACAGCCGGTCACCGCTGCCGGGGAAGGTTGAGAATACTGCCTTCGATCGACACTATCCTAGCCCCCGAAAGGGGGGAGGAGTGAGCCTGCATCATCGACAACAATGGACGGGACTTGAGGGAAGTCCTGACCATTCTCTTGACACTGGTACGAACCCTCTGTTATATGAGCCGTTCTGCTTTGGAGGAGAATAGGAAATGTACGCGATTATTGAAACAGGCGGAAAACAGTATCGGGTCGAGTCTGGTTCACTCTTGCAGGTGGCCACGCTTGCAGGCGAAGTGGGCTCAACCGTTGAACTCGACCAGGTTCATCTCGTGCACGGAGACAGCGGAGTCGTCGTCGGGCAGCCGCTGGTGAAGGGTGCGAAGGTCACGGCGGAAATCGTCCGGCACGGACGGACCCGCTCGATCACGGTGTTTAAGAAAAAGCGGCGGAAGAACTACCGGCGTACCCGCGGGCATCGTCAGGGTTTTACGAGCCTGCGCATCACCGGCATTGCAACAGCATAAGCTCTTTACTGAGAAGGACCTGCCATGGCAACAAACAAAGGCGGCGGATCGTCACGGAACGGACGGGACAGTAGCCCACAGTATTTGGGTGTGAAGGCATACGGCGGAGAAACCGTCAAGGCCGGCAGCATCATCGTCCGTCAACGTGGAACCAAGTTTTTCCCGGGGTTTAATGTCGATCTCGGGCGGGATCACACATTGTTCGCGCGAGTGACCGGCGTTGTGAAGTTCGAAGGCGGAGAAGACCGGCGAAAAGTCAGTGTCTACCCTGCCCCTGCCAAAGCCTAATTCCCTTTTCGTTCGCGCTCACTACCCGGCTCAAAAACCACCCTGACCCTCCCCTATCGGGGGCAGGGTCAGGTATACTCTCGACTCTGACGGGGACATGCCATGTTTGTCGACGAAGTACAGGTGTTTGTAAAAGCCGGGCGAGGCGGTGACGGATCGGGCAGCTTCCGACGGGAGATGTTTGTCCCGCGCGGCGGACCTGACGGGGGCGACGGAGGGAACGGCGGCGACGTCGTCTTCACCGCCTCGCATCGATTGACGACGCTGCTCGACCTTCGGTATCGGAAACACTACGAGGCGGAAGACGGCCGGCACGGCGGGGCTTCCCATTGCAGTGGACGCCGTGGCAAATCCGTCATCGTCGAACTTCCCGTCGGCACCATGATCTACGACCAGGAAACCGGCGAGGTCCTGGCCGACCTGGTAGCCGACGGAGAAAGCGCCCTCATCGCGCACGGCGGCCGTGGCGGCCGCGGGAACAGTCATTTTGCCACCTCAACGAACCGCGTGCCGACGCACTTCGAGCACGGCACCGAGGGCGAAGAAAAACATCTGCGACTTGAGCTCAAGCTCCTGGCCGATGTCGGACTCGTCGGCTTCCCGAATGCCGGCAAATCAACCCTCATCGCTGCCATATCATCTGCGCGTCCGAAGATCGCCGACTACCCCTTCACCACGCTGATTCCCAACCTCGGTGTCGTTCGCTGGGCGACCGACCGCAGCTTCGTCGTCGCGGATATTCCCGGATTGATCGAAGGCGCGTCCGAAGGAAAGGGCCTTGGCTTTCAGTTTCTCCGCCACATTGAACGGACGGCGTTCATCCTCCACCTCATCGACGTCTCCGAATGCGCGCCCGAGGAGCCGGTCCAGAGCCTGGAGGTCATGCGTCAGGAACTGGAGGCCTACGACGAAGCGTTGAATCAACGCCCCTTCGCGATTGTGGCGACCAAAACCGACATCAGCGGAACATCCGACCGGCTGAGTCAGCTCCAAGCCTACTGCAAGAAACGCAAGTACAAATGCTTTCCCGTGTCGGCCGCCACCCGTGAAGGGCTCGCCGAACTCATTGCGTATGTCGGGAAACAAGTCGACGCCCTCAGGACGACGCCGTGCGAGACGAACTCCTAAAGCAGGCCACACGTATCGTCGTGAAGATCGGGAGCAGCCTGATCGCCTCTCGCAGCACAGGACTGCGGCCCGATCAGATCGAACGTCTGGCCGGCGAAATCGCCGCACTGCGCGCAGACGGACGGGAAGTGCTGGTCGTCTCCTCCGGCGCCATCGTCTCCGGCATCAAGAAGCTGCAGCTCAAAGAATACCCGAAGAGCCTTCCCATCAAACAAGCCGCCGCCGCGGTCGGCCAGAGCCGGCTGATGTGGGCGTATGAAAAAGCCTTTGAATCGCTCGGTATTCAGGTCGCCCAGATTCTCCTCACCCACGAAGACCTCGCCGACCGCCGCCGCTTTCTCAACGCCCGCTATACGCTCACCGCCCTCATCGGATTCGGCGTGTTGCCGATCATCAACGAAAACGATACCGTCGCCGTCGAGGAAATCCGCGTCGGAGACAACGACACCCTCGCGGCACAGGTCGCGCAGCTCGTGGACGCCGACCTGCTCGTGATTCTCTCGGATGTCGACGGCATGTTCACGGAGGATCCCCGGAAAAATCCCGATGCGACGCTGCTCCCGCTCATCACCGAGATCACCGAAGAGGTCGAACGGAAAGCCGGCATGTCCAGCACATTCGAAGGCACCGGCGGCATGGCGACGAAAGTGCGGGCGGCCAAGAAAGTCGGTGAGTACGGCG
>OMJA01000079.1 GCA_900299245.1 Nitrospiraceae bacterium
GTCTCTCGGATCAGTTGGCGGATTTGATCTTCGTCGTCAACGACTAGGACTGATGGCATCGTGTTCCTCTACAAGTTCGCGGGCCAGTTCGCGGTATCGCTGCTGGGAAGACGGAGTCTCGGAGGCTGCATGGTCCAGCGTCTGTCTGATCGTGCGGGCCAAATCCTGTAACATCAGCGGCTTTAACACGTATTTTGTCGTCCTCTGGTCCTGCGGGGTTTCTGAGGGAGAGGGTTGTTCCGATCCCGAACACAGAATAATCGGAAGGTCAGGACGCAGGAGGCGACACTCTCGTGCTAACGCATCGCCGCTCATATTCGGCATCGTGCGGTCGGTAATCAGAAGATCGAATCGCTGGGGGGCCATGCGAAACGCCTGTAACGCCTCTGACGCGCTCATACGAACCACGGCATAATATCCGAGTGACTCTAGCATCTCCCCTCCAAAACGGGCAAGGGATTCTTCATCGTCGACGAAGAGGACGCACTCATGTCCTTGTGGAAGCGGCTCTTCCGAACCCGACGGGGTTGTGCTGGCTGCGGGAGTGGGGAGGATCGGAAGATAGACCTCGACCGTCGTGCCAACATCGATCGTGCTGTCTACGAAGACTGCGCCCCCGTGGGCCGATACAATCCCGTGCACGACCGCGAGTCCCATCCCCAGGCCTTCTCCAAGCTCTTTGGTGGTGAAAAAAGGATCGAAGATGCGGCTCTGGACCTCCGGAGTCATGCCGGCGCCGGTATCCCGAACCATGAGTCGCAGATAGGCGCCGGGCTCCAGGCGGGCCTGCGGGCCAAGCCGGGGTTGTTGAACCTGAACTTCTTCCAGGAAAATGCTCAAGGTGCCGCCGGTCCGCTGCATGGCGCGTAAGGCGTTCTCGACCAGATTGAGGAGTAACTGGTGCATCTGAGACGAGTCGGCCGAGACCGGTGGAGAGGGCACCAGGATATGCTCGTGCATTTGAATCCAGGACGGCACGAGGGGCCGCAGGAGCTTGAGCGATTCCTTGACGAGGACATGCAGCGAGAGGGGGCGTTTGAGATGGCGTCCCTGCTGACTGAATGTGAGGAGCTGGTGTACGAGATCCCGCGACTTCCGTCCGGCGACGATAACCTGGTCGAGATGCCGGCGGACTTTATGCTCCTTCGGGAGCCCTTTCAACGCCAGTTCGCTGAAGCCGAGCACGGCGGTCAGGCTGTTGTTGAATTCATGCGCGATCCCGCCGGCCAAGGTGCCGATGGCTTCCATTTTTTGCAAATGTTGTGTCTGGGCCAGAAGCTGTTCCCGTTCCTGCTCTGCGCGCTTGCGGGATGAAATATCTTCGTGGGTGATGACCAGTCCTTCCCGTGGCCCGTGGAGCGGCATGACCGTCATGGCAAACCACCGGGGCTGGTCGGTTGTCGGGCGGGCATACGCCATGGAAAAGCGGTCACGCGTCCCGGTACGAACGGCTTCGATTCCTTCGAGGGCTTCCTGCGCGCTGACATCCCCTTGCAGGACGGCGTTCCTGCAAATGGCCAGATAGTTCTGGCCCGGCGCGATCGGCGCAGTTTCGCCCGCGGCCGTGGATGCGAATTGTCGCCACGCCTTGTTCACGGCGGTAATGTCGCCCGCGTGGTCGAGCACGGCGACTTCTGCGGTCAGCGAATCCAGCACGGCCTGATTCAACGCGTCTTTCTCACCCAGCAGGGCATTGAGCGCCTTTCGCGCGGAGATATCGACCAGAGTTGCCAGAACCTGGACGCCGGTGGAGGTGCGAAGCGGTGTCAGTCCGATTTCAACCGGAATGTCGGTGCCGTCTTTTCGCCGTGCCGGAAACTCACGGCCGGCTGCCATCGGGCGGGCGATCGGGGAAGCGAAGAAACTTCGCCGTTGATCGGTGTGGTTCGACCTGAGTGCTTCGGGCACAAGCATGTCGACCGACCGGCCGATCAGTTCTCCGTGACCGTATCCGAACATGTCCTCTAGCGCTTTATTTGCCAGCGTAATGATTCCGTCTTCTGAGGAAAGCAGAATGCCGCTCGGAGCGGATTCTACGACCATTCTGAATTGCTCCTCCCGATCGTGTGCAATCTGTTCCATCATGACATGCGGCGTCAGGTCCTGGAGGGTGCCGCTGACTCGGATGGTTCGGCCGGCCTCATCCCTGAGCACCTGTTCTCCCACAAAGCGCACGTGGCGAACGGCACCGTTCTGGTGGAGAACCCGGCATCCGATATCCATCGGGGTCCCGGACCGGAGAAATTCCGCCAGGGCTGAATCGAGACGGGCCCGATCATCCGGATGACAGGAAGAGAGGAGCAGCTCATGGCTGGGAGTGGTCGTATCCGACGGATAGCCCAAAATACGGTACAGTTCATTCGACCAGTGGGCGCGGTTCTCCGGCGGATTCCATTCCCAGCTGCCGAGATGAGCAACGGTTTCCGTTGAAGACAACTGCTGTTCAAGCCGCTGGGCCGCTGACCGGGCCTGTTGTTGCGCGGCCGGGTCCGAAAACGAAAACAGGGTCGAGGCCTTCCCCTTCCAGAGAATGGGTGAAGCGGAGACGGTGGCCGTGAGCGCTTCCCGGTGCGGCCGCCCGTCCAATCGGAGAAACCGCTCTTCGTAGCGCGTGCGAGGCTCTCCGGAACCGCGCATATACTGCAGGCGTTGGTGCGCGGCTTCCTGTCGGTCCGGGTGAATTACCGTTGCCAGCGGTTTCCCGATGAGCTGTTCGGAAGAGCCGGCTCCGAGCAGACGCAGCCCGGCCGGATTGATATAGCTGATGGTATTGGTTTCGCCGACAACCATAATAGCGTCGGTCATCAATTCCGCCAACAGATAGGACGGGTCTTGGGAGTCTTTGAGCGCGTCCTCAGCCTGCTGCTGCTGCGTGGCGTCGTGCATGACCCAGATATGTTGCGTGACCTGTCCCGCCCGATTCTTGACCGGTGAGACGGTAACATCATTCCAAAAGGGCGTTCCGTTTTTCCGGTAGTGACGGACGGTTACGCGGCAGGCCCGCCCGTCCTGCAACGCCAGTCCTATTTTCTCAACGGCGCTGCGATCCGTGTGGGGGCCGTGCAGCAATTGCGTGGTTTGACCGATCACGTCATCGTCGGAATAGCCGGTGAGCAGGCGAAACGCGGGATTGACGGACACGATGGGATGGCGCGGCACTGTGGCATCCGTTACCAGTACGCTGGAACCTGTTGCGGCAATGACCCGGGATTGGAGGAACTGTTCACGGCGTTTGCGCGAGATTTGCCAAATCAGTCCGGCGAGGAGGACGAAAGTGCCGAACAGCAGCGCGGTCATGAAGTCCAACGGTTCCTCCAGGGAAAAGTCAGAATGCCGACTCAATCTCCATGTCGTTCCAAAAGAGGTCGGAGCTATTGCTCGATTTGTCGAGAGTGTCTCTCGAAGATAAAGTCTGACTCTGATAAAGGCCGATGCGTTTTCCGGCTAGGTCCGGTTCGGCAGACGTCAGAATAGAGGACGGAGCACGATGTAACATCGTACAGACTATAAAGAATCCCGCGTAAAACTCCTAGATGGGGATGCGTGTTAGGAAAGAAATTGTGGATCTACCCGGCTAGGGCCGTCCGACTCCAGTTATTGCTTCCTTTTTGCGAAAAATGCGGCGGCTTGGGCACGCCGCGTGACGCGCAATTTCTGGAACACGTTCGCCAGATAATTTTTTACTGTCTTGTCGCTCAGGTTCAGGGCCGTGGCAATTTCTTTATTGGTTTGTCCTTCCGCAACGAGGGCGAGCACGCGTTCTTCTTGCGGGGAAAGGGGGTCGGTTCCCGGGAGCGCGGATCCGCTGCTGATTCCGCGCAGCCATTGCAGGGCCCGTTCCGTGACGCTCGGGTCCAGAATCGAATGCCCTTCCGCCACCGCATGGACGGCGCGGAGCAATGCGGCGGAGTCGATTTCTTTCAGCACATATCCATGCGCGCCGGCCAGTACCGCGGCGAGCACGGAGTCGTCATCCGCGTAGGAGGTCAGAAAGATCACACGGATCTGAGGAGCGGTCGCGAGAATTTCGCGGCAGGCATCCACGCCGGATCCGTCCGGGAGCCGCACGTCCATGAGAATCACGTCCGGCTTCAGCCGTGCCGCATCCCGGACCGCCTCGGCGACGGTTGAGGATTCTCCGACGACCGTGACGTGGTCGTGCTGGGTGAGGACGGTGCGGAGCCCGACCCGGACGACCTCGTGATCATCGACGAGCAGCAGTCGAACCGTGCGCGCTTTCACTTTCGGCATGGCTATTCTCCTTCGGTAAATCGATGGTGATGCGGGTTCCGCGTTGCGGAACGGATTTGATGGCGAACCGTCCGCCGACTTTCCTGGCCCGTGCGGCCATGTTTGTGAGCCCGTGTCCCACTCCGCGCATACCGGTTGGATCGAACCCGATTCCATTGTCGACAATGGACAGGCGCAGAGATCTGGACAGCGGTTTCAACGTGACGGTGGCTTTGGTGGCCTGGGCGTGGCGGAGGCTGTTGCTGAGGGCTTCGCGGACGATGTTCAGCAGGTGAAGGGCTTGCTCGGTCGAAATGCGGCCCGCAGCCGTTTCGTCGACTGAGACAGTACAACGGAGGGGGTGCGTGGCTGCCAGCGTCGTCACCATCTCCTGCAACGCGGCCGGGAACGTGCTCCCTTGGAGCACCTGTGATTCCAGCCCCGCGATAAAATTCCGGACCTCGCTCATGACGTGGTTGAGCTGCCCGATCGCTTCCGACATCGTGGCGACGGCTTTCTTGTAGTGCCGCTGGGTCATGAGGGGTTTGCAGGCTTCAAGGCCGAGTCCGACCGCATAGAGAGACTGTAAGATTCCGTCGTGGAGATCCTGGCTGATGCGCTCGCGCTCATTGATCGCGGCGCGGAGGTCCCGTTCCCGCTGGCGCAGGGCTTCCTCCATTCGTTTGCGCTCGGTGATGTCGGTGGCTGCTCCGAGCACCATGATTGCGCGACCGGATTCGTCAAGGATGGGCCGCTTGACTGTCTGCAGCCACCGGACGGTTCCGGCGGCATCGGTGATGCGTTCCTCGGGGATAAACTGGTCCTGCAGACGCTCCATGACATCCCGGTCGTTGCGGAGGAAGCATGCGACTTCTTCGGCATTCTTATTGAGGTCGGCGTCGGTCTTCCCGATCAAATCGTCCACCGTCGTGCCGTAGGCCTCGGCCACGGCTTTGTTCACGAGGGTAAATCGTCCGTCGCGATCTTTCGCGAAGATGAAATTCGGGTCGGTGTCGATGATTTGCCGGATGAAGGCATGGGATCGCTGGAGATTTTCTTCCGCCCGCTTGCGCTCGGTGATATCGCGGATGAAGGCGCTGAAGGTGGGGCGTCCCCCGATCTGCGTCGAGGCAATCGCAAACTCGACGGGGAACTCATGCCCGTTCCGGTGGAGGGCGGAAAACTCAAACCGGCGGCGCACGGCGGATCCGTCCCCCTTCTGCAGTATGCGGTTTAAGCCGTGGGTATGGGCCTGGCGGTAGCGGGCGGGGATAATGGTTTCGTCCAACGGCAGCCCCAACACGTCCTGAGCGGAATAGCCGAACATCGCCTCGGCCTGGGCATTCCAGCCGATGATGCCGCCGTGCTCGTCGATGGAGACGACGGCGTCCAGCACGCTTTCCAGAATCGATCGATTGCGGGCTTCGCTTTCCCGGAGCGCTTGCTCCGCTCCCATGCGCACGGTGATGTCGGTCATGGTACCGACCATCAGCAAGAGACCGTCGTCGGGATGGGTGAGCCGGGCCTGGTTTTCGATCCAGCGGTAGGAGCCGTCCCGATGACGGAGGCGCGTGACGAAGGAATGAGCGCCTGTGCGCAGGAGCGCGGGAAGACTCCGCGTCATGAGTTCCGCGAGATCCTCCGGATGCATCAAGCTATCCCACAACTCCGGACGTCCGATGATATCGCTACTGGTGTAGCCCAGCAGCTGATAGATGTTGGGGGTGATGAAGGTATGGGGCCATCCGTCCCCTACTTGGCGTGTGTAGACGACGGCCGGATTGTTTTCCAGAATGTCGGATAGTTGTGTTCGGGACCGGCGGAGGGCCTCCTCCATCCGCTTCCGGTCGGTGATATCCCGCACGGCGCTGAGCATGACCGGTTCGCCGTGGGACACGAAGGCTGAAGTTTTCACGTCGACCGGGAAGCGGGTTCCGTCTTTCCGGATATCGAGGCACTCTGTGTGGATGCTGAGACCCTGCTCCACGGCTTCAATAGCCGCGGTGAGATGCGGGAATGATTGCGGGTCGATCATTTTTTCGACGGGCAGGCCGGTGAACTCGTCCCGGGTGTAGCCATAGGTGAGGCAGGCAGCGGGGTTGGCATCGCGAATGACGCCGTCGAAGCTTACGACGAACAACGGATCCGGCATGGTATCGAAAATGACCCGATACCGCCGCTCGCTCTCCGCCAGCGCTTCGTCGATCCGTTTCCGCTCGGTGATGTCGAGGACTGTTCCGGACATTTGGATCGGGTGGCCGGACTGGTCGCGGGCGATGGTTCCGCGGCAGTGGATCGTGCGGATTTCTCCGGTGGGACGGACGATCCGGCATTCCACATCGTAGGGAGCGTTGCCGAGCAAGGCGTCGTTCATGGCGGCGAGTACCCGGTCATGATCGTCTGGCAGGAGAGCGGTCAGGAATGTATTGGGCGAGACCGAGATCGCTTGCGGCGCATGGCCGAATATTCGGAACTGCTCGTCGGACCACGCCATCTCGTTCGAGAGGAGATCCCATTCGCAGCTGCCCAGGTGAGCGATGGCCTGGGATTCAAGCAAATGCCGTCGCTGCTGTGTCAGTTCCAGCTGGGCCTGTTTTTGTTCCGAGACATCCCGTCCGATTCCGGTGATGCCGATGATCGTGCCGGCCGCATCTTTGAGGGTTGCACCGGTCCAATGGTACGGGATGGTGCGGCCGGTTTTTGTGAGCAGGTGGCCGTCGAGTTCCGCATACCCTTCCGTGAACGCCCGCTGAATTGCCGCGGCGGTCTGCGTCTGTTCTTCCACGGGCACGAAGGCCAGCGCGGACATGTTCAACAGTGATGCCGGCTCATATTCCGTCACCAGGGCGAGGCGGCTGTTCCACCGTATCAGATTGCCGTTGGTGTCGAGCGTGAACATGATGTCGGGAACGGTCTCCATGATGTTCTGGAGATCCGCGAGCGCCTGATGCCGTTCCCGCTCGATGCGGATTCGCTCGGTGATATCCCGGATGATGCCGCAGGTGTAGCCGTTCCCCTCATGCTCGAGATACGTGACGGAGACTTCGATGGGAAACTCGGTGCCGTCCTTGCGCCGGTGAACGGATTCGTACGTGGCCGCTCCGCCCTGTTTGATCGTATCGAGCCGGGATTGAAAGCGTTCCGAGTCATGATAGGGGGCGATATCGTTGATGCGGAGATCAAGGAGTTCCTCTTGCGAATAACCCAGTGACCGGCAGACGGCATCGTTGGCATAGATGAATCGTCCGGAGTCGTCGGCCCAGAGGACCCCGTCCACCGCACGATCCATTGCGAATTGTGTGAAGCGCAACCGGCGCTCGGCCTCGCGCTGCGCCTGTTCGGCCCGTTGCCGTTGAAGCTCGGCGCCGGCCCGTGTCGCGAAGACCGCCAGGAGAGAGTGCAGCCAGTCGGTATGTCGCAGCCGCTTCGTGTCCATGACCGCGAGCAGTCCGATGATCGTTCCATCTTTGGTCCGTATGGGGACGCCGCAATAACTGTCGACACCCATCTCCCTCAATTGTGTGAACCGGGGAAATCTCTGCTGGACGTGGTGATCAAAGCAGGCGAAGGGTCGGGTCAGTGCGGTTTCGCAAGGGGTCTGTGCGAGGGGATACTCGAAGTTGGCTCCGGTGATTCCGCCGGCGGAGACGGCAATGGTCCGGATGGTTTGCGGACGCTCGTGGGTTACCTCGCCGATGATGGCGTATCGCACTTGCAGGGTTGCGGTCAGGTGGTTGACCAGGGAGGCCAGAAAGTTGTCGCTGGTTTCCGCGGCTGTTCCTTCGATGATCGCGCGAAGCAGGACGGCCTGTTCCCGTAAGTCTTGCAGTTCACGGTCACGCTGCGTGGTCTGCTCCCGCAAGGTGCGATCCCGTTCAGCGAGCTCCCGCGCCACGTCGGCGAGTTGTGTTCGCAGCGATTCCAGTTCGGGCAGTTGTCCCGTCCCACTCATAGCGCGGCTCCTTGCCAGATGATGTCTCGGGATTCAGTTCGACCGTTGCGTGGACAGAGAGAGCGATCGGGCGATCGGTACGCGGTGCAGTTCACGGTTGCACCATCGCGGGGTGGAGTAACCGATTTGCGATCAATCGAGGCGATGGCCTGGAGGTAGAAGAATTGTGACACGTCCAGAGAGACAGGTGCAGATCGGGCGGCGGGGACTTCATCGCACACTCCCCCATGGATCATTCTGGACCGTGACGCTGGGACACGGTAGTGTCCTATGGACCGCTATCAAATGTCTAGATCGAATTGGCCCGCGAAGGATTGTCGGGCTGACGCGCAGGGAGGACAGGTGCGGCTGGTCGGAAGAAAAAGGTTGGTGCCGAAGGCGGGACTTGAACCCGCACGGCTTGCGCCACACGCCCCTCAAACGTGCGTGTCTGCCATTTCACCACTTCGGCTACCGGCAGGAGCTTGAAAAACTCCCGCAACTGCGTTCTCGCATCGCTCACCCCCTCAACGTACTCAACAGTACGCCTCGGGCGTTCGCTTGCTGCGGCCTCGTTGCAGGACTTTTTGAAGCTCCTGCATCTCGGTCACGGAATAGACCGTCACTCGGGTTTCGTATCTGCGTGGGACGCTTCACGAACGACGGGCAACGGCTTGAGGGAGGCGCATTATAGAAGGCGGGCAAAATTCTTGTCAATAAAGGAGGCGTCCGGTAGAATCGGCCCACTTTCACGCCGGGGTCCGCCTGTGTCCATCGAGCAAGGAGATCGTCCCTATCATGTCGGTCGTCCCCTCCGCATCCCAACGCCGTCTGGCCACATCGGTCGCCGCGTTTTTTGACGTCGACAATACGCTGGTGCCCGGGGAAGCCAGCGAGGTGGGATTTTTCCGCTGGTTGCGGCAGCGCGGCGTCGTCGGCTGGCCGGAAGCCCGTGCCAGCGCGGCCTGGTGGCTGCGGCACCTCCCGTCGCTGTCGCTGCAGCCGTTGCGTGAACGCAAATTATATCTGGCGGGCAAGCCCGCGCAAGTCATTGAGGCGCTCGGCGAGGAGTTTTGCCGTGAGGCCCTCTGTCCCCGCGTCTCACCCGCTGCAATGACGGCGATCGACCGGCACCGGAGCGAGGGCCATTGGGTGATTCTGCTGACAGGATCGCTCGACTTTCTCATCGAGCCGATCGCGGATTCGCTGCAAGCCGATCGCTGTGTGGCAAGCCAGCTGGAGCAGAGGGACGGGGTCTATACGGGACAGGTGATGCCTCCGTTGCCCTACGGCGAGGGAAAACTCACCTTCGTGCATCGGCTTGCTCAAGAACTGGAGTTGGATCTTGGGGCCTGCTTCGCCTACGGCGATAGTCCGGGCGATCGAGCCGTTCTGGGTGCCGTGGGGCATCCGACGGTCGTGAACCCGATTCGCGGCATGGGCCGCGTGGCCCGGGGCAACGGCTGGCCGGTGGTGTCCTGGCGATGACTCATCACATCCCTCCCCGTGACCAGACGGTCCGGGTCACGGAGATCTTTCACAGTATCCAAGGAGAATCGACATACGCGGGACAGCCTTGCGTCTTTATCCGGCTGACGGGTTGCCCGCTTCGTTGTACCTGGTGCGATACTGAGTACAGTTTTTACGGCGGGACGTCTCTTGCCATCGAGGAAATTCTCGCCAAGGTGCACGCCTATGGCTGTCCGCTCGTTGAGGTGACCGGCGGCGAGCCCCTGGCGCAGCCGGACGCCTTTCCGTTGATCGCCCGTCTGTGCGATGCCGGCTATACAGTGTTGATTGAGACCAGCGGTGCGATCGATGTGCGTCCGGTCGATCCGCGGGCGACGCTGATTCTCGATGTGAAATGTCCGGGGAGCGGCATGACCGATCGGATGCATTGGCCGAATCTCGAGCATGTGACGGCGAAGGATGAGGCGAAATTCGTGCTGGCCTCGCGCGCGGATTATGAGTGGGCGCGCGGCATCGTGGCGCAATACCGTTTGGCGGAGCGCTGTACAGTGCTGTTCAGTCCGGTCTTCGGATCGATGGATCTGCGGCAGCTTGCCGAGTGGATTCTGGCCGACCGGCTGGCAGTCAGGTTTCAGTTGCAGATGCACAAATATATCTGGGCCCCGGATATGCGGGGCGTATGACAGGCGGCGCGTAGCCCTCAGCTCACGCTGATGGCAGACCGTTTGAACAAGGAGACGGAGATGAAGATCATGCGAGTAGATACCCGGGCCGGGCGAGCGGAGACCGAATCGACCGAAGTGCTGGTTCTGACTCATTGTGAGGGCGGCGTACTCTCGAAACAGGCGACGGTGATCGATAAATCGATGGGCGGCGCATTGCGCGAGTTGCTGCAGACCAAGGAATTTGAAGGCAAGGCCAATGAGCTGGCTCTGGTGCACACCCACGGCAAAGTGCCGGCCAAGCGGATTCTTCTGGTCGGCCTGGGCAAAGAGAAAGAAGTGACGGTGGATCAGCTGCGGCAGGCCATGGGGCATGCGGTCAAGCGGGTACGTCAGGTCAAGGCGGGCTTCTTCACCGTTGCCGTGCCGTCCGTCACGCCGCAGGGTTCCTCGTCCGTCGAGGTGGCGCAGGCGATGGCGGAAGGGGCCATTCTGGGCAGCTACCAGTTTACGGCTTACCGGAGCGACAGCGTTTCGGGAAAAGAAGTGAAGGGGATGTCGCTGCTGGCGGGGGAGACGAGCGCGGTCCGGTCGATTGTCGAAGGAGTCCGGCGCGGAGTGGCGACGGCTGAAGCCGCGGTGCTGGTCCGGGACCTGTGCAACCATCCGTCGAATGTGATGACGCCGGCCAGGATCGCCAGTGAGGCGAAGGCCATCGCCAAAGAACAGTCGTTGACGCTGAAGATCCTGGAACAGAAAGAGATGGAAAAACTGGGGATGGGAGCGTTGCTGGGCGTGGCGCGGGGCAGCCACGAGCCGCCGAAGTTCATCATTCTCGAATATAACGGATCGAAAAAGAAGGACGAGCGTCCGGTGGTGCTGGTGGGGAAGACGATCACCTTCGATACCGGAGGCATTTCCCTCAAGCCGGCCGAGAACATGGAGCATATGAAGGCGGACATGACCGGCGGCGCCGAGGTGCTCGCCTCGATCCGCGCGGCCGCCCGCTTGAAGCTGCCGCTGCACCTCATCAGCATTCTGCCGGTGGCTGAAAATATGCCGGGCGGCCGGGCGATGAAACCGGGCGACGTCGTCACCACGCTCTCCGGAAAAACCGTCGAAGTGCAGAACACGGATGCGGAAGGTCGTCTGATTCTGGCCGATGCGTTGGCTTATGCCACCCGCTATAAACCGGCGGCATTGATCGATATCGCCACACTCACGGGCGCCTGCGTCGTGGCGCTCGGACAATTCGCCATCGGGATGTTCGGGACCGACACAGGGGTGAAGGAGTCGGTGCGCAAAGCCGGCGTGCGCGCGGGCGAGCGCGTCTGGGAGATGCCGTTGTGGGATGAATACTTCGAGCAGCTGCGCAGCGATGTCGCCGATATGCGGAACATCGGAGGCCGCGGGGGCGGGATGATCACGGCCGCGTTGTTCCTGAGCAAGTTTGTCGGTGACTGTCCCTGGGTCCATTTGGATATCGCCAGCACGGACTGGAGCGAACGGGAACGGGCCTATGTTCCGAAGGGGCCTTCAGGGATTGGTACCAGATTGCTGATTCAATATCTCATCGATCGGACACTCTAAATCAGGGTAAGGGATATCGACCATGCTCATGTCGCGCGAGAAGATCGGCCAGTTGTTCATGGTGGGGTTTGAGGGCACCTCGGTGACGCCTGATCTGGCGGCGTTCATCAAGGAGTACAAGCCGGGTGGCGTTATCCTTTTCTCGCGCAATCTCGAATCGATCGAGCAGATCGTCGAACTGACCAATGCGTTGCAGGCCTGCAGTCCCCATTCGCCGTTGCTGATTTCGATCGATCAGGAGGGCGGCAGGGTCTCGCGGCTGCCGAAGACCTTTACGATTTTCCCTCCCTGTGAGGTCTTGGGCCGGTGCAATTCGTCGGAGCTCGCCTATGCGGCGGCGGCGACGATCGCGAAAGAACTCCGGGCCGTCGGGATCAACATGAACATGTCGCCGGTGTTGGATGTGAACAGCAATCCGGCCAACCCGGTGATCGGTGACCGGGCTTTCGGGACGACGCCCGGCCCGGTCTGCGAGTTGGGCTTGGCAACGGTGGGAGGATTGCAGGACAATCGCGTGGTGGCCTGCGGGAAACATTTCCCCGGTCACGGCGACACCAGTACTGACTCTCACAAAGAGTTGCCGGTGGTGACGGCGTCGAAAGAACGACTGGAGCAGATCGAATTTCCGCCCTTCCGTCATGCGACCGCCCACGGGGTCGCGACGCTCATGACGGCGCATGTGTTGTACCGCGTGCTGGACGATCAACACCCGGCCACGCTCTCTCCGGCCATCATCACAAACTTTCTCCGCGGCGAGCTGCAGTATGACGGGGTGGTGTTGACCGATGATCTGGAGATGCACGCGATCACCGACCACTACGGCATCGAAGAGGCGACGGTGCGCGCCATCCATGCCGGCTGCGACATGCCCTTGATCTGCAAGGACCGCAACCGGGAGATCGCGGCGATCACTGCGCTGGACAGCGCGGTTGCGGACGGGTCGATCAGCGTCGAGCGGCTGGAGCAATCTCTGGCCAGGGTCGCCAGGCTGAAGCAGCGGTTCCTCGTTCCGACCAGACCGGTGGTGATTTCGGATGCCAAGCTGGTCGTCGGGTGCCGGAGTCATCAGGTGTTGCTTCGTTCCATCCATCAGGCCCGTGAACGGTTGGCGAAAGCCACGGTGTGAACCGCCCGCCCGCCTTTCCAGCCGGTCGCCGGGAACTCTGGGCCTGGTGTTTCTACGACTTTGCCAATTCCTCCTTTTCCACCCTCATCGTGACGGTGGCCTACAGTGTCTATTTCATTCAGGTGGCTGCCGCCGATGTGTCCCCGCCGGGCATGGCCGAACGCTTGTGGTTTTGGGGATACGCAATCTCGATGCTGGTCGTGGCGCTCATTTCTCCGGTTCTGGGGGCGCTGGCCGATATTCGCGCCATCAAACGGCGGGTGCTTATCGGCTCTACGCTGCTCTGCGTGATCGGCACGGCCTGCCTGTGGTTAGTGCATCGCGGGGATGTGATGTTGGGGCTGCTGATTTTCGGGATCGCCAATATCGGATTCGATCTGGGGTTTGTGTTCTGTAGCGCGTTTCTGGTCGAGCTGGTCACGCCCCAGCAGATGGGGCGGCTGTCCGGGTACGGCTGGGGATTCGGGTATGTCGGAGGGCTGCTCTCGCTGGCGCTGGCCTATCCCTTCATCTCCGGCGGCTTTGCCGAGGCCAACCTCGCCGCGTATCGGATGAGTTTCGTTGTGACGGCGGCGTTCTTTCTCGTCGCAGCCCTGCCCACTTTTCTATATCTGCAGGAACGGGCTCAGCCGCGTCCACTGTCTGCCGGTCTGGCGGTGTGGCGTGCCGTGACGGTGCAGTTGCGCGAGACGGCCCGCCGGCTGTCGACGTATCGGGATCTCCGGCGCTACTTCATTGCCTATCTGCTCTATTCCGACGCCATTAATACGGTGATCGTGGCGTCGGGCATCTTTGCGAACAAAGTCCTGGACTTCACGCCGGGGGATCTGATTATCTATTTCCTCGTGACGCAGATTACGGCGGGGCTCGGCTCGGTCGGGTTCGGATTTGTGGCGGATCGGATCGGGGCCGTGCGGTCGATTACGATCACGCTGCTGCTCTGGATCGCCGTCGTGATTGGTGCGGCGGCCGTGCAGACACCGGTGCAGTTTTATCTGCTCGGTTTGGTGGCCGGTGCGGCGCTTGGCGCCAATCAATCGGTGAGCCGCACGTTGCTCGGCCGGTTTACGCCGCTGGGGCGGCAGGGGGAATTCTTCGGGTTCTTTTCCGTGGCCGGCAAATTTGCCGCGATTCTCGGGCCGGTTGTGTATGGTGAAGTCACGGCGTGGACGGGAAGTCAGCGGTGGGCCGTTCTCTCGATGGCGGTCTTTTTTCTCGTCGGGTTGGCGGTGTTTCTTGGCGTGGATGAACGGCGCGGGATGGCTGCCGCGCAGGAGTGAGGTCTCGAGATGTCGGTGAAAAAAGGGGATATCCTTGACGAGCACAAACGTCATCCGCATTCCTGCGGATTGGTGGTGAAGGTCATGGGCGGCGGTGACGGATTCGAGAAGATTGTTTGTTGCGGGCAGGATCTGACGGAAGAGGATATCGTGGCCGACATGGGGTCTCCCGCCGGCCGGAAAAAAGGCGTGCTGCCGCCGGCGGTCGTCCTGGACGAAAAAAAGTTGTACCCGGATTCCTGCGGACTCCGGGTGATGATCATGGACGGCGGGGCGGGGTTCAAAGAAATACGCTGCTGTGGACATTCCCTGACAGTCAGCTCCATGCGGGAGTTAAAATTCGGCCACATGCGGGCCCCTGAGCCGGAGCAAACCGGGCAGGTCGGCCAAGCCTAGCTGCGACTGGAGGATACCCATGAGCACCGGCGAGCCGCGTTCCAATCGCAATGATGTGATGAAGCGGTGGTGTCACTACATGGAATGGCTGGACCGCCTGGGGTATGCGACGGCGGGATTCAGTCTGTTGATCCTCGGCATGCTGGTGTTCATCCATGCCTGGTATGTGTTTCTCGCCGGTCAGTTCGACCCGAAGGGGCATGTGCTCATTCTACCGGCCGGTCTCCGGCTGCTGAACGACATCCTGCTGGTCATTATTCTCCTGGAATTGTTCCGGACGGTGGTGCGTTTTCTCCAGACCGAAGTGTTGGAACTGGAACCCTATCTGTCCGTCGGGGTGATTGCCTGTACCAGGAAAATTCTGACGGCGAGTGCCGAGTTGTCGCATCAACAGAACATGACGGAGACCCAGTTTTATCAGTACCTCATGGACGTGGGGCTGAATGTGACCGTGATCATTGCGCTGATCGGGGCGGTGTTCATGATCCGCCAGCGGCCTCAGCCGTCTCCTCCTCCAGTCGCCGCGCCAGCCCGCGCTGGCCAGTAAGTCGCTCCCGACTTGCCTGTTTCCCGTGAGTTATGGCATCATGCGCGCTCTTGGAGACCGGCATGGCGAATCTGCTTGAATACGTCGGCTGCGTGCATATCTATCTCGGTCCCTATCGAGGGAACCCGATCGCGCTCTATTTAAAGCGAACGGAATCGTCCTGTCAGATCAGTCCGAAGGCCTATCCCTGGAATGATGTGATGGGTGTGGGCGAGACTCCCAATAAAGCCGCTGCCGATTTCGAAGATAAGTGGAAAACCAAAGGTCTCGCGGCGGAAATGTATTCCGGTCCATCCTGGGAAGGCGGGATCAAGCCGGAAAAGCCTGCGCCGCCTAAGCCGGCTGCGCCTCCCAAGCCGGCTGCCGCGCCGGCTGCACCCGTTGCCGCTTCAGTTCCTCAACCAGCTGCGTCAGCCGCCACGGCGGCTCCTGCAGCAGCCCCGGCTACTCCGCCTCCGGCCCCAGCGCCGGCTGCTTCTCCTGAACCATCCGCCGAAACGAAGTAGTCTTCCCCGCTTCCTGATCTATTCGCGATTGGTCGATACTGGACTGTGAGTCTGTGGCGTGTGCCCGGCTAATTTGCTGTGGCGCATGCCGTAGAGCCCGTAAATGATGATCCCCGCGATCGTCCACCAGACGAACCGGTGCCAGGTTAGCGACGGGAGCTGCCACATGAGTCCCAGGCAGGAAAGGGCTCCCAACAGAGGAATCCATGGCATGAGCGGAGTCTTGAACGGGCGGTTCAGTTGCGGGCGGGTATAGCGCAACACAATGAGCCCGATGCAGACGAGGGTGAAGGCGAAGAACGTCCCGATGTTCGTCATGTCGGCGGCGGTGCCGATGGGCACCAGGGCTGCCATGACGGCGACAGCGATACCGGTCAGGATTGTCGCATGGTGCGGGGTGCCGAAGCGCGGGTGAACGACCGACAACCACGGCCCGAGCAAGCCGTCGCGTGAGATGGCAAAGAACACGCGGATCTGCCCCAGCATCATGACGACGAGCACGCTGGTAATTCCGGCGACGGCTCCGATGGCGACGACCGCCGCCCCCCACTTATAGCCTACCAGGCTCAGGGCTTCCGCCACCGGGGCGTGAATGTCGATGTGGTTGTAGGGAACAAGCCCGGTGAGGACGGCGGCGACGGAGACATAGAGAATCGTACAGATGCCGAGCGACGTCATGATACCGATCGGCAGATCACGTTGCGGGTTGCGGGCTTCTTCCGCCGTGGTAGTGACGGCATCGAAGCCGATATAGGCGAAAAAGACGGTGGCCGCTGCAGCGGTGACGCCGGAGAATCCGTTGGGCATGAATGGCGTCCAGTTCTCCGGGGTGATCGCCGGCGTCCCGACGGCGATGAAAAACAGGATGACGGCGAGTTTCAGGCAGACGATGATACCGGTGGCCCTGGCGCTTTCTTTGATGCCGATGACGAGAATGATCGTCACGAGCAGGACGATGATGGCGGCTGGAAAATTTGCGATGCCGCCTTCCGGTCCTCCGGGCGCATGTGTAGCCCAGTCCGGCAAATCGAGGCCGGCGAGTTTCAGGAGATTATTGAAATAGCCGGACCAGCCGATGGCGACGGCGACACAGGCGACGCCGTATTCAAGAATCAGATTCCATCCGGTGATCCAGGCGAGAAATTCACCCAGGGTGGCATAGGAATAGGTATAGGCCGATCCGGCCACGGGAATCATGGCGGCAAATTCGGCGTAGCACAGGGCCGCAAGGACACAGGTCAGGCCGGAGAGGATGAAGGAGAGGACGATGCCGGGGCCGGCTCCAGGCCGGCCTGCGTCTCCGACGATCGCCGTCCCGATCAACACAAAGATGCCGGTTCCGATGATCGCGCCGATGCCCAGCGCCGTAAGATCCCAGGCGCTCAGCGTTCTTTTGAGGCGATATTGAGGGTGGTCGGCGTCGGCCAGAATGCGCTCGATCGATTTGGTGCGGAAGAGTCGGCTGGTCACGGAGTCTGCGATTGCCGGGGGAGTCATCGAGTCGGAAGGCGTGGGATCCATATGGCGCGTAGTATAGCAGCCGGGATGAAAAAAATCGTGTGAATTACAAAAGCCGTCGCACCATCGGCTTCACGCGCGCGGACGGCCGGCGGCGCGAAGGAGGGCTTGAAACAGGCGGCGGTGGGCGATGTGGCGTTCGAAGAGAAATTCGGGGTGCCACTGGATACCCAGAAAGAACCGGTGGTCCGGGGATTCGACCGCTTCGATGACTCCGTCCGGAGCGATCGCGCTCGCGATCAGCGTGGGCGCGACGGTCTTGACCGATTGGTGGTGCGAGCTGTTGACCTGCATCGTCGCTTTCGCGACGATCTTCCGGAGGAGACTGCCCGGTGCGATCTTCACCGAATGGGACGGATGGACGGCTTTGGTGGTCTGTCGATGGGGAAGCGCCAGGGGAAGTTGCGAGGATAAATCCTGAAAGAGGCTGCCGCCGCAGGCGACGTTGACGGTCTGCATGCCGCCGCAGATCCCGAGCAGCGGGATGTCACGGGTTCTGGCCTGGTGTACCAGCTCCAGCTCAAAATTCGCGCGGCGTTCGCTGACCAAGGGAAATTTGTAGCGTTGGCGTTCCCCGTACAGGCGCGGGGGAAGGTCCGGTCCGCTGCCGGTGAGCAGCAATCCGTCGACGCGTTCGAGGAGACGGCGCCGTCCTGCTGCGTCAGCCACTAACGGAAGGATGAGGGGGATCCCCCCGAGTTCCTCGATCGCGCGGACGTAGCGGGCGCGGAGGAAATAGGTGGGCTCTCGCCCGCCCCATTCCTTGCGGTCGCCGGCATTGAAGTCGGGCGTCACGCCGATGACGGGTTTCATGTTACCGAATTGGTTCTGTGGCCGGTGCGGTGTAGCTGCCTGTCGCGTTCCCGTCCGCTGCGACTCCGAGGAACCGGACGGAGCGGTCTCCGCTCAGGTGCTCCGGGGTGATCACATACGTCCCGTACATGCTGGGAACCCAAATGCTCTTGGCGGTTTGTTCATTCAGCCCTGAGAACAGGTAGGCCAATCCGCCGACGATGCCCCCGCCGATGGCAAAGGCCGCTTTGAAGGGAAAGTACAGAATTGTGGAGACGGCGGCGCCGGCTTGCATGCCTGCTCCCGAGGGTGTGCCCTGCTGGGTATCGGCAGATGACGATTGGCTCCATGCCGGCGTGGCGACCAGTGAGACGAATGTCATGAGCACCACGAGTGCGATGAGTGGGAGTGTGCTGGTAAATCCACGGTGTGTCACAGGAGCCCCTCCTTCCTCTCTAAGACAGGATTCGAGAATCGTGTCTACGATCCGATGAAAAAAATGATGAGACTGTCATGGCGTTATAACAAATTCACTAAGGCTTGCAAACCCCCTGCCCTGCTGGAATTGAGCGAATGGCGCGAAATCCGGTTACGGCATTAGATCGAGTTCTGTGAGAATGTAGGCGACGACATACTCCTGTCTGGTCGATACAGCCTGATTCAGTTCAGGAACGAGTTCGTCGCAGGTGATCCGCTGGTTTTCCTGCTGGAGTCCGGTCGTCAGCCGAAGATCGAGCTTGCACCAGGCGATGGCCTGCGCGGCGAGGTCCGGAATGCGGGATGCCGCGTCTGCTCGGTCATCTTCGGACAGGGGTTCGAGGGCTTGTCGAATAGGGTCACAGCCTTGAATCGCTTCTTGCAACGCACTAAGTTGAGTGGCGGCAATATCGACCGATATCTGGATGCCGGCTTTCCAGCTCCGTTTCTTCACGTTGAACACACAGGCCTGTGCGGTGGCCCCGTCGTCGACCGGCTCCGGTCCAAAGAAGAGTGTGATGCGATATGGTGCAGTATCCGGTGGCGTATCGAGGGCCATAGGGTGTGCATTGTATCACGGGGGTCGCTCTTGGCATCCTGTTGATTTGACGGCTTCCCGTTTCGGCGAATATGATGCCTCTGCGATGATGAATGCACAGTTTCACGAGCGTGTTGCGGCGATTCAGGCGGCAATCCGGGAGAGCGGGTCGGCCGACGGCTGGCTGTTTTATGATTTTCGCGGCAGCGATCCGCTGGCCTATCGTGTGTTGTTGCTCGATCCGTCCCGCCATGTCACGCGCCGCTGGTACTACTGGATTCCCGCTCAAGGGACTCCGGTCAAATTGCTCCATCGCATCGAACCGCATGTGCTGGCGGAGCTGCCCGGTCACGACCATCTGTATGTGTCGTGGGAACAGCAGCGGACGCTTCTGGCTTCAATGCTGAAAGGGTCGCGCCGGGTCGCGATGCAATATTCCCCGCTGAATGCAGTTCCCTATGTTTCCCGCGTCGATGCCGGGACGATCGATTTGATCCGCAGCTTCGGTGTGGACGTTGTCAGTGCCGCGGATCTGGTGCAACGGTTTGAAGCGGTCTGGACCGATACACAACTCGAGTCGCATCAATATGCGGTCACGGCATTACGGCGGATCGTCGACGAGGCATTCGCCCATGTCGGCTCGTCACTCCAGGCCGGCCGCTCGCTCACTGAATATGATCTCCAGCAGTTCATCCTCGGTCGGATCCATGATGCCGGCATGGTGACATCAAGCCCTCCGATTGCAGCAGTGAATGCCCATAGCGCCGATCCCCATTACGGCCCGACGGCGGGGGCGTCATCGCCCGTCTTGCGTGACAGCCTGGTGTTGATCGACCTCTGGGCAAAACGTACGGAGCCGGGGGCCGTGTATGGGGATATCACATGGACCGGGTTTACAGCTCCTACGGTCCCATCGCGCCACCGGGAGATTTTTAATCTTGTCCGTCAAGGTCGCGATGCGGCTCTCTCGTTTGTGCAACAGCGGGTCGCCGCCGGACAATTTCCATTCGGTTGGGAGGTCGACGAGGCCTGCCGGCAGGTGATCAGCCGGGCCGGGTACGGTGACCGGTTTGTGCATCGGACCGGACATTCGATCGGTGAAGAGGTGCACGGGAACGGAGCCAATATCGACAATCTCGAGACGCAGGAGAGTCGCCGGCTCATGCCCAGGACCTGTTTTTCGATCGAGCCGGGGATCTATCTTCCTGATGAGTTCGGCATTCGCAGCGAGCTTGACGTATATGTCTCCGAAACCGAGGCAGTGGCGTATGGACAGCCGCTGCAGACGGAAATCGTGGCGATCGGCTGACCCGCCGGGGACTCTTCCGGTGCGCGCAGTGGCTTTCTTGACAGTGTCTTGTTGTGGCGGCTAGATTCGTCCATTGTGATAAGGATCGATCGATACCGGTTTTGACCACCTGCAAGCAGGAAGGGTGCGACCATGTTCGGGACAATGGGCATTTCGGAGCTGATCATTATCCTGGTCATTGTGCTGATTATTTTCGGGGCGGGGCGATTACCGCAGATTGGTGAGGGCGTCGGCAAAGCGCTCAAGGGTTTCAAAAAGGAAGTCAACGAGATCCCGCCTCCTCAAGAGATAGTCCAGGCGCAACCAGAAGTGATGGCGACGGTTGAGGCTCCCCAAGTCGATCGGCCCGCTCCTCAGACCGCTGCAGCGGTTCAACCGGCTACGAAAGCGACGAATGTCCCCTATGTACCAGGCCCGGAACTGACGCCGGGGACGACTGCATCGATGATGTACAATATGGGTCCGCAATCTCCCCAGTCGCCACGTCCTGCTGCTTCGTCTCAGGTCCAGTCGAGCGGAGGTCAACAGGCTCTGTCGATGGAGGAACGGGCCGCAGCTCCGGCCCCCGTGTCCCGCGCCCAATATCCCCCGCTTCCACCGGGTGCGCAGGCGAAACCTGCGGCGAAACGCCCTTCTGCTATTGTCAATAAAGAGGCGGTTGCCCGTGTGCAGGCCCAGCAAGCTGCGTTGAAGGCGAAAGCGGCTCAAGCGCCGGCGGGGTTGTCTCCCAACGATATGCAGGGCCTCGGTGAAGGGTTGGGTGACGCGTTGAGAACGTTCCGGCAAACTGTCGCAGATGTCCGGAATACCGTGGATCCTCAAGTCCGTACTATTCAATTTGAGATGGACTCGGCGCAGAAAGAATTTCAGCAGTCTCTGGAGGCCGCCAGAGAACTCCCGGCGGTGGAAGAAGAACCTCCCAAACAGGGTTGAAGGCTCCAGGCTGTTTTTCGCACGCAATGTTGGTTCAGAGACCTCCAGCAGTCGTACTGCTCTTGCTCACTCTTTCGGTCGTTTCATATAACGGCTGCTATCAAACATCCCCGGATCCGGCTCCTCAGCTCACGGTCGATACGTTACAAAGATTGTTGCACGATCCTGACGTGGTGGTTCGGAGAACTGCAGCTGAAGCCTTGGGAAAGATCGGCAATCCGCAGGTTGTGCCCGAGCTGGTTTTGGCTCTAGGCGATGACGCAGCTCTGGTACGTGAAGCGTCTGTGTGGAGCCTAAGCGGTGTAGGTCCCTTGGATTCGGCTTCCAGAGGACGTATCGCCGGATTACTTGTCGATCCGTCACCAGTGGTGCGTGCGGCTGCCGCACAGACTCTGGCATCTCTCGATACGACGAAAGAATTATGGCCGGCGGCATTGTCCCAGTTGTCACATGAGGATCCAGAGGTACGCCGTGTCGTGATCCAGGCATTTCAGAGCATCAACGCTCCTGAAGCGGTGGGGGCGCTTGAGCAACTGCTGTATGATCCAGCATCGCAAGTCCGTCGCGCCGCGGTTGTTACCTTAGCCGAGACCGGGGATTCCCGCGTCGTCGAACTGTTTCGCCGGCTATTGAGCGCAGACCCTTCGGCTGATGTGCGGGCCGAGATTGCATACAGGCTTCAATTCTTTTCCGGAAGCGAAGTCTCAGAGGGGCTGAGTGTTGCTGCTGGCGAGGATAAAAATGATCAAGTTCGACGCTGGGCTGAGCAATCTCTTACGGGGTTGCAGGTACACGGCTCCGGTTCAACGCCTCAACCAATTCCACAAGCTGCGCCTGCGCCTTCTCGTCGATATCCGTAAACTGTACTCCCATCCCAGGAAAGAGAAGATGGCGTTCCGGCCGGTTTCTCGTCCAGGCGACTTTCCCCTTGGCTTTGAGTTTTTCCCAGGGGCGATCCGGTAAGGCAAATTCGACGGATACTTCGGTCCCGGGCGCAAGCGGCGTCCCGCTCTCAATGAACAGGCCTCCTCCGCCGATTCCGCCCGTCAGGCTATCAAATTGTTTCCCTTCCGGTGTCGAGTAGCGCACTTTGAGGGCGAGCGGTGCGCGAGGGTATGTGCGGCAATGGGCAAACCGCGTGTCGTCATCGCTTGCCAGGAGTCGGTCGATGACATGCCCCCACGGGATGCCGCCGAGCAGGGCTCCGGTGGCATCGTGGACGAGAATCATTTCCTGATCGGCATCGACGATGAGGAGTTTCCCCTGATGGCTGGCTGTAATGAGAACCGGAAATCTCATGAGTGAACGGCCTTCCCGTTATCGAGGAAGTACAGCGGCAAGCGTGAATCAGGCCGCCTGACCGGTGCCTTCGAGCGTTTTCACGATGGCATGGATGCGCTCACGTGCTTCTGGTGCGATGTCCGAAAAGCGCACCCCCATGCCCGGGCTGAAGGTGTATTGATCGGCTTTGGGGCATACCCAGGCGACAACCCCCTTTGCGGGAATCCATTCAACGGGCTGCTCGGGCAGAGAGAATTCCATGGCAAGCTTGGTTCCAACCGGCAAGGGAGCCGTACTTTCGATAAAAAGACCGCCACCGCCGATTCCGCCCGCCCGACTATCGTAATGATTGCCTTCCGGAGTTTTATAGCGAACGCGGAATGCGAGATTGACACGCGGCTCTGAACGGGTTTCTTTAGGAACGGTTGGTTTTCGATAGGCCAGGATCTGGTCCACGACGAAATCCCAGGAGAGGCTGCCTATCGGCTCGCCGTTTGTGCCGAGCAGATTGACGATCTCTCGAGTGGCGTCGAGTTCAAGAACTTTGCCTTTGTGGCGCAGGCTGAGGGATACGGGGAATTTCACAAGGCCTCCCGGCTCGAGTCTGATACTCCCCAAATATAGCGGGTTATTTTATCTTGTCGAGAAATACGTGAGAATTACCCGAATCGTTCGGGCGGCCTAGGTAGCGGAATAGAGGAGATGCGACGGGAGAGGATGGACGCCGGGCCGCGCGAACGGCCCGGCTGCACAGTCATGGTCAGGCGCTTTTTGCGTCTTTGTCCTGCTCGAAAATACGAATCGGAGGATTCTTTCCGGAGATCGCATCTTCTGTGATGAGGACTTCCTTGATTTGCTTTTGCGACGGAGCGTCGTACATCACGTCCAGCATCACTTCTTCAAGGATGGCGCGGAGTCCGCGTGCCCCGGTCTTTTGCAGATAGGCTTTGCGGGCCACGGCGTTGAGCGCGCCTTCTGTAAACTTGAGCTTCACTTTTTCAAACGAGAGCAATTTTTCATATTGTTTCGTCAGGGCATTGCGAGGTTCGGTCAGGATGCGAACCAGTGCCCGTTCGTCCAGTTCCTCAAGTGTCGCGACGACAGGCACGCGACCGACGAACTCCGGAATGAGCCCGTATTTAAGGAAGTCTTCGGGCTGGACATGGGCGAGCATTTCTCCCAGCCGAGCCTCGTTGCGTCCGCGAATTTCTGCACCGAATCCCATCGATTTCCGGTTCAAGCGTTGTTCGACAAGAGACTCCAGTCCGACAAACGCGCCGCCGCAGATGAACAGAATGTTGCTGGTATTGACCTGAATGAACTCTTGATGCGGATGCTTCCGTCCCCCCTGCGGCGGGACATTGGCCACCGTGCCTTCAATCAGCTTCAGCAGAGCTTGCTGCACGCCCTCTCCCGAGACATCACGGGTGATGGAGGGGCTATCGCTCTTACGGCTGATCTTGTCGATCTCGTCGATATAGACGATGCCCCGTTCGGCCCGCTCGACATCGTAGTCCGCTGCCTGGAGAAGTTTGAGAATGATGTTTTCGACGTCTTCGCCCACATACCCGGCTTCCGTCAGGGTGGTGGCATCAGCCATGGTGAAAGGCACGTCGAGATACTTTGCCAGGGTTTGCGCGAGGAGCGTCTTTCCAGTGCCGGTGGGGCCGACGACGAGGATGTTGCCCTTCTGGAGCTCCACATCGTCGACATCTTTCTCTTTCGAGGAAATACGCTTGTAGTGATTATGGACGGCGACGGAGAGGATCCGTTTGGCGCGCTCCTGTCCGATGACATATTGATCAAGGTGATGCTTGATGTCGGCGGGCTTTTTCAGCTTGGAAGAGATTTCTTCCTTGGCCTCTTCCCAATCCTCCGCGATGATGTCATTGCACAGATTGACGCATTCGTCACAGATGTAGACGGTCGGCCCTGCGATCAGCTTGCGTACTTCATCGCGGCTTTTCCCGCAAAAGGAACACCGCAAATGTCGATCCACCTTCTCCTGCTTGGCCATGCGTCCTCCTGTGTTACTTGCTCTTGGCCCCGTCTTTACCGGCATCCCCGGAGTCCACTGACTTGAGGGGTTTCGACTGCCGCGTGATGACTTCGTCGATCAGCCCGTATTTCTTGGCCTCTTCCGCGGACATGAAGTAGTCACGCTCGGTGTCGTGGGAGATCTTTTCGATGGGCTGGCCGGTGTGTTTCGCCATGATCTCGTTCAGCCGTTCGCGGATTTTCAGAATCTCCTTGGCATGAATGTCGATTTCCGTCGCCTGTCCCTGGAATCCGCCGAGAGGCTGATGGATCATGACCCGCGCATTCGGCAGCGCGTAACGTTTGCCCTTTGCTCCGGCGGTGAGGAGCAGGGCTCCCATGCTGGCAGCTTGGCCGAGGCAGATGGTGTTGATCGGAGGTTTCACATATTGCATCGTGTCATAAATGCCCAGACCCGCCGTGACGCTGCCGCCCGGTGAATTCACATAGAGATTGATGTCCTTTTCCGGATCTTCGGCTTCCAGGAACAGGAGCTGAGCAATGATGAGATTCGCGAAGACGTCGTCAATCGGGGCGCCCAGGAAAATGATCCGGTCTTTCAGGAGCCGGGAATAGATGTCATATGAGCGCTCGCCTCGATTGGTTTGTTCGACTACGATCGGGACCAACATATTCTCAATTCCTTTCCGCAGTGAGTGATGGGTGAGCGCCTCACATGAGGGGTGCTCACGGGCATCGTGTCTAACCTTGGATCACAGAGTTGCGGTAGACGAAGTCCAGAGCTTTGTCCGCCAGGATGCGTGCGCGCAATTCTTCGATGGAATCCTGGCCGCCCGCCTGAATCATCTTCACGAGTTCGGCTACCGGCACCCGAAGCTCCGTTGCGAGCCTCGTGACTTCGTTGTTCATATCCTCCTGGCTGACCGAGATCCCTTCTTTCACTGCGATGGCTTCGAGGATCAGGCCGACTTTGACGCGCCGGTTGGCTTCATCCCGGTTTTCTTCGCGGATGGTTTTGAGCTCTTCAGCCGTTGCGGCCGGCGTCGGATCGGTCGCCTTGCTCCGCTGACGCTCCTGGAGTCTTTGCCGGACGATGGCGTCGAGTTCGCGCGTGACGAGGGTTTCCGGAAGGTCGAAGTGGTGGGTTTCCGCCAGTCTTTTCAAAATGGTGTCTTTATAAGACTCGTCGATATCGCGCTTGAGCGCCTTTTCCATTTCACTGCGCAATTTGTCCTTGATCTCCTGCAGCGTCGAAAACGGGCCGCAATCCTTGGCAAACTCGTCGTCGAGAGCGGGCAGCGTTTTCTTTTTGACGCCTTTAATCGCCAGTGAGAACTTGACGGTTTTTCCGGCGACGCGGGTATCGGGGTGGCTGCTCGGATAGCTTTGCGGGATATCGACGACCTCGCCCTCTTTTTTGCCGGACAAGAAGTTATCGATCTCGATACCGAGGAGGGCTGCTTTTGAGCCGACCTTATGGAGTTGCCCTTCCTTCTTTGTCCCCTCCAGCGACACGCCGTCGAGAAACCCCTCAAGGTCAACGACGGCGAAATCTCCGTCGCCTAAAGCAGTGCCGGCGGGAGCGGCTTCAAGCTTGGCTTGCTGCTCGCGAAGCACTTCGAGTGCCCGGTCGACTTGTTCGTCTGTGACGGTGCGTTTGTCCGGCTTGAGGGAAATGGGATTGGGAGCTTTGTAGTCGCGAAGTTCGATCGTCGGCTTGATTTCGACGGTGGCGGTGAAGGTGAACGGTTCATCCTTCTTGATTTTTACCCGCTCCAGCGGCGGAATCTCGACCAGAACCGGGCTGATGCCGGCCTCGCGAACGGCGCGGTCATAGAAATCCGGGACAATGCTGCGAATGACATCCTCTTCAACCTCTTTGGCGTAGCGCTTTTCGAGGAGCCCTAACGGGGCTTTCCCAGGGCGGAACCCCGGAATGCGAACCTGACGGTTCAATTCGGTGTACGCGCGCGAGAACCGCTGCGTGACTTCCTGCGCGGGGACTTCGATTTTCAATGCCCGTTTCATGGGGCCCAGCTCGGTCATTTCCATCTTCATCGTCATTCTGAATGTCCTTCCACGTACCGTGATGGGCGGGCCCAAACGGAGTTGTCGTCAATTGGTGCGAGAGGGGGGACTTGAACCCCCACGGTTACCCACGAGATCCTAAGTCTCGCGCGTCTGCCAGTTCCGCCACTCTCGCATGGCCGGGAGCGTCGCGGGGCTGTCGCCGCGCCTGCCGAGACAGCAAAACACGCGATTGTGTAAGCCTTTTGTACCGTCGGAGGTGAGCTACTGTCAACCCATACTCATGCGGGGTTTTTGGAATTGAGTTCTTGTAGACGGGTCATAATGAACACCAGTGACGATGCCAACGGGAATGCGGACAGTGAAGTCAAAGATGAAGGGGGAATCGTGGTGGCCGTATACTGGTTTCTGGCTCACCTCCACAGGCAGGAGTATACTGGTTGAAGGAGCTGCCGTGCTCGCTTCGTCAGACTGTTGTGCTGTGCAGTTTGCTTCAGGCTTCCCGTCAGCAAGGAGGTGGTGCATGTCCCGTTCTTTCTTGATCATCGCTTTCATTGTGATAGGGGCTCTGGGTGGATGGGTGTCGCCGGTCGGGGCCTATCGCGAGTATTTCACTCCGGAACAAAAGGCGCAGCTGGATAAGATTCAAGTCGTCCTGATCGAGTTGTTGGCCTTGACGGATAAAGGAGGGGTCGATAGCGGCCCCCTGACGTCGGTCGTTTCGCGCCGTCTGAGCGAAGTCGGGTATACAGTGGTGCAGGACCCCTCGAAAGCGTATGATGCAGTTGTCCGGGTCAAATGCGAGCAGCGTAAAACCTGGGAGGGAACGGCGTCGTCCGGCGGCGATAATGATTTACCCGATGCACCGTCTCGTCTCTGGAAAGGGCCGGCCTGTCAGCTGTCCTATGCCTTGGGCGGGATGAAGATCAAATGGCAGAAGGAGGTCCGGACTGATTTCGAGGACGCGTCGGCCGCAGCGTTGGCCGCTCAGGCTGGCGAGCCCGGCGCGTTTGCCATGGCCCGGCTGAAAGATCAGCTCGAAAAATATGAGTTTCCCTTGATTCTTGCCGCCGAGTGGGGGCATGCCGAGCGTTTGCTCAAGCTGCTGGACTCCTCTGACTCCAGCTTGTCCAGAAAGGTGAAAATCATTTCGCTTCTGGGTGAGATGCAGGCGGATGAAGCATTACCGAAGCTCAAACAGATACTTCAGGACCGGGATTTGGCCAAGCAGGCATTGGTGGCGATGGGGAACCTCGGGAAGGAAGGGATCCCGCTTCTTGTCGATATCATGAACACGTCCGGGATGATCGATGTTCAGGCGGCAGCGGCGAAAGGATTGGGGCAGCTGGGCGGTATTCATGGCGATGCGTCCGTCGTCCTGCCCCTGCTGGCCAGATTGCAGGATCCGAAGACGGATTGGACCGTATTAACTGAAGTCGCCTGGGCATTGGGCAAGATTCCGGATAAGCGGTCGATTCAGCCCCTCTATGATTTGGATAAGAAATTACAGGCGTTGCGCGATCCGGATAACCAGACGTTGAAACGATTGAAAGAGGCCGTCTTTTGGGCGATCAAACAGTGCGATACCTGGGATCAGTATAGCTAGCCGTCGTTGACAACGCTGGTGGGCACTCTTATCGTGCTCTCTGCCGGTTGAACCGGCAGGGAGCATTGATTATGTCGAACCAACCCTCCCCCGAACGCTCGTCGAAACCAAGCGAAATCCTCGCCCGCATTACGCTTCAAATGGCGTCAAGCCTCGATCGTCAGGTTGTGTTGGACACCATCACACAAGGTTTGGTGGAGGAGATTGATGCGGCCTTTGCTCGTATCTGGCTCTTAGGTCCCGGCGACCTGTGCGCCGACTGTTACAAAGCGGCAGATTGTCTGAACCGGAGCCGCTGTCTGCATCTTGAGGCCAGTGCCGGGCTTTATACCAATCTCACGGGAGAGTATCGACGCATTCCGCTCGGTGCCTTGAAGATCGGGAACATCGCGCAAGGCTCCGGCCCCATTTTCACGAACGACGTACTTGGCGATGACCGACTCCCGAACAAACAGTGGATGCAGGATAACGGGCTTCATTCCTTTGCCGGTTACCCGCTGAAGTTTCGCTCGGAATTGCTCGGCGTCATTGCGTTGTTCGGTCGGCGTCCGCTGAGCGAGGCGGAGTTCGAGCGATTGGCGGTCTTTGCCAACGAAGCGGCGATTGCGATCAAGAATGCTCAACTTTTTACGGAAGTCGAGCGGCTCAAGAATCGACTCCAGGCCGAAAATCTCTATCTCCGCGAAGAGATTAAGCTCGCACACAATTTTGAAGAGATTATCGGCGAGAGTCCGGGCATCAAGGCTGTGCTGCGGCACGTCGAGCAGGTCGCTCCTACTGACTCGACGGTCCTGATTCACGGAGCCACAGGGACGGGGAAAGAGCTGATCGCCCGGGCCATTCACAATCTCAGCCTCCGCAAGGACCGCCCTCTAGTGCGAGTCAATTGCGGAGCAATTCCTGTGAACCTCGTAGAGAGTGAATTATTTGGACATGAGAAGGGTTCGTTTACCGGCGCGTTGCAACGTCGCATCGGACGATTCGAGCTGGCGGACGGTGGCACGATCTTCCTTGACGAGGTCGGTGAACTGCCGCTGGATGCGCAAGTGAAGCTGCTTCGCGTCTTGCAGGAGCGCGAGTTCGAGCGGATCGGGAGTGGTCTATCGACGAAGGTCAATGTGCGGGTGATCGCGGCAACGAACCGCAATTTGTTCGAGGCTGTCAAGGCCGGTCTGTTTCGGGCCGATCTCCTCTACCGCCTGAATGTCTTTCCGATCGAAGCCCCACCCCTGTCGGCTCGTGTTTCAGATATCCCTTTATTGGTTCACCATTTCCTCGAGAAATATTCAAAGAAACTGTCCAAGGGGCTCGACGGGGTTTCTCAGGCAACCATGGACCGCCTCATGACCTATTCATGGCCCGGTAACATCCGTGAGTTAGAGAATGTCATCGAGCGGGCGACGATTCTCTCACACGGTCCCACTCTTGAGATTGATGACGCGCTTCTCCATCCCACCGTCCGATCTTCGTTACAGCAGGAGGAAACGATGGAAGCCGTCGAGCGGGCCCATATCCTGCGTGTTCTTCAGGACGTGAGTTGGGTCGTCGAAGGAAAGCAGGGTGCAGCGACTCGGTTGGATCTCCATCCCAATACCCTCCGCTCACGCATGCAGAAGCTCGGGATTAAGAAGCCTCGTCTCTCATAAACGCATAGATTCTTCCCTGACGCACACGGGATATCGTGGCGCTACGATATGTCGTAGGAGCGGGCGGTCGCCGAGCTGAACGCGGCAGTCGTAGAACATCATTCAACCTGTTGATTGCGTTCGTTTCTCATCTCCCATCAGGCCTGGCATCCTTTCCGGCATTCGACTTGCTGAAGTATCTCACGGCGATGGCCATCGCATGACGAGATCACAGTCCTCATTCTGTTGAAGGAGAATGTATGAAAACTGCCATCATTATTTTGTCTGATCCGAAGAGTGGTTCCGAAGAAGGACTGGGGCGAGTCTTTAATGCGCTGGCCCTGGCGTCCGAATGTAAACAGAAGGGCGATGAAGTCGTGGTTGTGTTTAATGGCGCCGGCACGCGCTGGCCGGCCGAATTGACCAAACTCTCGCATCCGGCCAACGGCCTCTACAACGCCGTGCGCGATGTTGTGCAAGGTGCCTCATGCGGTTGCGCGGAGGTCTTCGGAGCGACGGAAAGCGTCAAGGCCTGCGGCGTTCCAATTGTGAAGGATTATGCGTTATCCGGGACAGCCGGTCTCTTAAGCCTGCGGCGATACATGGCGGAGGGATGGCAGACGATCGTGTTTTGAGTGAATTCCCAGGGGACGGTCGTGAGGCCGTCTCCTGTATACGGTGGATCTGAATCAAAGCAGGAGGCGCAATGGCCACGAAGTATCTCGATCTGATGTTTACGGATGCGGTGGGTCGTGCGCAGACACGCTATTACGGGCAGGCGGGTAAGATTGCCGGGTCTCCGGAGCGCGATCTGTTAGGCCCGGGAGAGATTGAATTCATTACGATGCAGGACAGCTTCTATCTCGGGTCGATCAGCGAAAGCGGATGGCCCTATATCCAGCATCGCGGCGGGCCTTCCGGATTCTTGCGGGTGATTGGCAATTCGACCTTGGCGTTTGCCGACTATAAGGGCAATCGGCAGCTGTTGAGTACGGGCAACCTGTCGGTCAACGATCGGGTCGCACTGTTTCTCATGAACTACACGCACCGCGAACGACTAAAAATTCTGGGCCATGCTCGCATCGAAGATGTCCGTGAGCGTCCTGAATTGATCGAACGATTCGCGGATCCGACTATGCGGACGAGCGTGGAACGGGTGGTCTTCATTGACGTCGTCTCATTCGATTGGAACTGTCCGAAGTACATTACGCCACGCTATTCTGTGAAAGAAGTGGAGGAGCTGGCGTCGTCGCTGAGAACGCGGATTGCCGAGCTTGAAGCTGCGCTGCGTGCTGTGAAATCGTAAGCAGGTTTGATACAACCCGGTCACGTGCGGCTGACCGTTGAACGAGAAGGAGGGAGAGACGATGACGGATCTGTCGAGACGACGATTTCTGCAACTGTCGGCTATGACCGGCGGCGCGTTGCTGGCCAGCGATCTGGTCGAACGGCTTCTGGACCGTAGTGGACAGGCAACCGCAGCTGCCGGCGATCCTATCAGGATCGGCATGCTCGATCCGCTGTCGAGTCCGTATAAAACGTCTTCGATCCATGATGTCCATGGCGCGAATGTGGCCGTGGACCTTTTCAATAAGCGCGGCGGTGTGCTGGGGCGTCCGGTGATGATTCTTGAAGCCGATGACGCTTCGAATCCTGAGCAGGCGCTGAAAGCTGCGACGAAGTTTATCAAGGAGGACCGCGTCGACGCACTGATGGGGACGTTCAACGGCGATTGTGCGTTGACGGTCAGCGAACTGGCTCAACGGGAAAACAAGCTGTTTATGGTAACCGGTTCCTATCTCCCCGAGCTGACCGGCGTCGCCTGTAATTCCCAGACATTCGTGTTTATGCCCCATGCCCGAATGCTGGCGCAGGCAGTGGTTCCACACCTCGTGAAGGCCTACGGTACCCGCTGGTACATGATCACCACGAGTTCGTTGGACGGTAAGGCAGCCGCGCAGGCGGTGGTGGAGGCGGCCGAGGCGCATAAAGTAGAGGTTGTCGGCGAAGCGTTGATCCCGTTCGGGTCGACGGAATTTCTGTCGGCGTTGACGGCGGCGAAAGCCAAGGAACCGACGGCGATCATCTGCAATCTGTACGGATGGGATCTTGTGCATGCGCTCAAGGGATATGGGAAGCTCGAACTGGCGAAGGACAAGATTGGTATCGGCGGTCTTATCAGCGGCGAGCAGATCGGCCGGCCGCTGGGTTACGCGAATAATGCCGGAATCTGGGGCTTGATCTGGGATCCAAAAATCAACACCGAGGGTTCGAGACGATTTATCCAAGGCGTCATCGATAAGTACAATCATACCCCGACGTCCCGCTGCTACTTGGGCTATGCCGCGATGACGCAGTTGCTCGAAGCGATCCAGCGTGCCGGCTCAACCGACACGGCCGCATTGATCAAGGCATTGGAAGGGCATGAGTTCGACGGCTTGAAGGAGGGACGATCGGTCTTTCGCGCAGCGGATCACCAACATGTCCAGGATGTATTGGTGGGGGAAGCGTTTGGAAAGGAATTGGGGTTAGGACATTTTAAGATACTGGCGACGGTGTCCGGTTCCGCCAATTCCGGTGCCGTCGAACAGCACTCGTGCAAACAGTAAATGCGAAAGGCACGATCTGCAATCTGCGCGTCAGCAAGAAGTCGAGATGTGAGGCAGGGTGCAGCGTATCGCTGCACCCTGCCCACCGCTTGGTGGGAATGAGCGAGTTACTTCGTGACCCGGATTTCGACGCGGCGGTTCTTTGCCCGGCCTGCATCGGTTGTATTCGGAGCAACTGGCTTGGTATCGGCGAAGCCGTGGGTCGTGGCTGCGGCCAGGCCGCCTTCAGTTAGGGCTTTTGCCGCGTTGGCTGCCCGCGCTTCAGAGAGTTCCTTGTTCGTCGGGAACGTCTTTTTCAGCGAGCTCTTGATCGGTCGGTTATCCGTGTGTCCGTCCACAGCGACTTTGTATTCAGGAAAATCCTTGAGGATGGCGCCGACCTGTTTCAGCGCATCCGCACCGGCCGGTTTCAGCTGATCTTCTCCCGATCCGAAGAGGTACCCGGAGGCGAGGTTGATCAACAGCCGTTCGTTGTTTAAATCGACGGCGATGTTGTTCTGGTCAATCTGTGGCTTGAGAGCCCGGATCAGACCGCGCTGCGCTTCTTTGAGCTTCGACATTTCTGCCGAGAGGTCACCCCGGAGTCCGGCGAGTTCTTTGTCCCGATCCGCCAACATCCGTTCCAGCTCGGCGACACGTTGTCTGCACGCGGCAAGTTCGGCGGCCAGCTTATCTTTGTCGCCGGCCCCGGCTTGGAGCGCGGCGAGTTGCGATTGAGCCGCGGCCAGATCCGCTGCTAATTTATCCTTGTCGCTTCCCGCTGCTGCCTGTGCTGCAGCCAGTTGGCGTTCCAGCTCGGCGATCCTTGCGTTCGCGCGATCCACCTCGCTTTGCGCAGAAGAGAGTTGACTGGCCAGCCTCGACGAATCGCCTGCTCCGGCACGGAGGGCGGCGAGTTCCCGATCGCGGTCGGCCAGCTGGCTTTCGAGAGCCTTCACGCGGTCGCTCAAGGTTCCGTTTTCTTTGCGGGCGGCGGCCAGTTCATCGGCAAGCCGCTGCCGTTCCTGTTCAAGTGCGGCGAGGCGGGCGGCATAATCTGTCGAGGTATTACGCACGGCGCCTTGGGGGCAGATGCGATATTGGAATCCGTTGTCCGGGCACATTGGCTGCCAAGATGAACAGCCGGCCATGGCCAGCAGGCCCAAAGCCAGGAGCGATGATTTGTATCGAGTCATGAGATCTCCTTGTTAGTAAAAGGTAAAGTGAACGCGTGATCTATCGGTCGTTGTCACAGCATTAACGGCGCTCTTTGAGCGCATCCCTGATTTCCATCAACAGTTTCTCTTCGTTTGTTGGTCCGGCTGGGGGAGCCGGGGGCGCTTCTTTTTTGAAACGATTGATTTGCTTTACCAGCATGAAAATGACGAACGCGATGATGGTGAAGTCAAATACCGTCTGGAGAAACACGCCATAGTTGACCGTGGGGGCGCCGGCGGCTTTGGCGGCCGTGAGCGACGGTTGAGGACTGCCGGAGAGGTTGATGAACAGACTGGAGAAATCCACTTTGCCCATCAACAGCCCAAGCGGAGGCATCAACACGTCGCTGACCAGCGACGTGACGATCTTTCCGAACGCCCCGCCGATGATCACACCGATGGCCATATCGAGCACGTTGCCCTTCATGGCGAATTCTTTGAATTCTTTCAGCATCATGGTTCCTCCTTATGAGGATGAGTTAAGGTGAACAGCGCGTGGCGCGGCGACACTATCGTATTTTGGTCGTATCGAAGCTGTATCCGAGCGTAAAGAGATAGAGGTTGTCGGTGTCGCCGGTGCCAGGCGCCGGCCGGCTGTTGTACCGCGTGGTCACCTGAATGCCGCTCACGAACCCTTCCCAGATCCTGAACCGGAGTCCGTTGTCCATGGTCAGGTAGTAGTTGCTCGTGTTTTGCATCGACGGGTAAAACTCGTTGTAGTGATAGAATGTGATGCGATCATCGAACATGGGCCAATTGAATTTCATCGAGACACGGGCTCGAATGGAGGATTGGTCGTCTGCAACGCGGAAGTCTTCATTGAAGAAGGATACGCCGGCTTCCGTATAGAAGGTCATATCTTTGAAGATGCCGTTAAAATCCCCGCGTTCGATGAATTGAAAGCCGGGTCCGCTCGCGAGGGCTGTTCGCATTTTCAGATCCTGGAAGCGATCGTTTTCCACGTACGCAGAGGCGAACCAATAGAAGCGCTTGGTGATGAAGAAGTCGAGCTTGATGGTGCCGCGGGCATTACGCGCGATGAGGGTATTGGCATTTTCCCCGTAGACATACCGTCCGTTGATGGACAGGCGAAGTTGTTCGCTGCGCGCCACAAAGTCTCCCAGCAGACTTGCGTTCTTGAGATGGCTGTTGCCGGTCGTCTGTGAGAATCCCCCTGTCAGACTGCCCGTGTACAGGACCGGCGGCTGAATCAACGGATTCACCGAGCCGATCGCGTCAAGCGGCACCGTGAGGGAACCCTTGAGCGGCTCGGACTGGATGTTCAGATTGCCGTCGGATCCTGCCGTTGCGGTGCCGACCAGGATGCTGCCCTCTTTCAGATGAAAGGGAATCGGGTGATTGACTGAAAGTTTGGCGACGTCGCTCCATTTTACTTTGATGACATTATCCGGGCTGGACGGGGTTTTAATCACAAGGACGCCGCCTGCCATCTCGATGACTTCGCCGTAGATGTTGCTTCCGTCCTTGAGTGTGACGACATCAAGAGGCAGCGGGGCGTCTGCCGCCTCTGCGGCACTGAAGCCGAGGCACAGAGTGAAAAACAGAATCGTGGTGACAAGCACGTTCCTCATTACTTTCTCCTTAAAATTCTGTATTCAGGCACCGAAGTATTATGACGCGCCCAAAAGCTACTCACTCCTGCTAGGGCCAAAAGGCTCCAATTGGAAATGTTTGTATATCCTACTCAGATTATTCTGACAACCTTGGCGTCTTTGTCTGAAGGAATGATTCTATTTTCCGAATCGGAGATCAAAGTGGATACGTCGCACCCGGGCAAGAGCTGATCCAGGGGCTTGAGTAAGCCTCTAATTGATGAGGCCGACCACACCCTAGTAGTTCGCTCACGACTGTTTAGCTGTTTCGAACGCGGGGTGAAACGCTGCAGTTACAGCGCCGAGGTATGATTGCTCCGGTCATTTTACGGCAACAAGGTGGCTCGATGGGACCACCTCTTACGGGTTATGAGGGAGGAAAGACGGGGGGGTCAGCGAGGTGGATGCGTCACGATAGATTGGATGATTCCACCTCCCATCACACGGTCCCCGTCATAGAATACTGCAGACTGGCCCGGGCTGAGCGCCCGCTGTGGTTTCTGGAATTGCACAGTCAGGCTTTCATCGGGGTTTGGTGTGGCGGTTGCTGGGGATGGAGGGGTGGCGTAGCGAACTTTGCAGTCGAAGGCAGTGGGAGCTGCCAGTAATCGCCGATCCAGAATATTCAAATCGCCGATGGTACAGGTCGAGCTTAATAGACTTTCTTCAGGCCCGAGGACGACGGTGTTGGTTGCTGGGAGGACCTGCTGGACATACAGGCGATCACCCGTGGCAATTCCCAGCCCACGTCGTTGACCGGGCGTGTAAAACGGAATGCCCTGATGTGTTCCCAAGCTTGCGCCGGACTCATCGACAAATTGGCCCGGGGTAGCGGAAAGAGCCGGTTGCTTCTTCAGAAAGGTACGGTAATCGCCATGGCTGACGAAGCAGATTTCCTGGCTTTCTCGCATCTCCTCCGCCGGTAATCCTAATGCATCTGCTTCTTTCCAGACGTCGGATTTTTGCATATGCCCGACAGGAAAGAGCAATCGATTCAGCCATCCTGTTTGCAGTCGATAGAGGAAATAACTTTGATCCTTGTGCGGATCGGCGCTTTTTTTGAGAATAGGTTCATTCTTAAGGTGTTCGACCCGTGCATAATGTCCTGTCGCCACGTAGTCCATGCCTTTGGCATCGGCAATCTCAACGAGTTGGCGAATCTTTACTCGCTCGTTGCAACGCACGCAGGGGTTTGGTGTAGTCCCGCTTGCATAGGCGGCGACGAAATCGTCGATGACGGCGGAGCGGAACTGCTCACGTGAATCAATGAGTTCGTGGGAAATGTCGAGCTTCTGGGCGACATAGCGGGCAATACCGACTTTGCAGCAACCGCGCTCTTCCCACCGTTTAGATGCGGCGATTTCTTCATTTTCATGCTCCCAGACCTGGAGCGTGATGCCATGGACTTCGAATCCTTGTCGAGTGAGGAGCAACGCCGCAACGGAGCTGTCGACTCCACCACTCATTCCAAGCAGAACGGTCGGACGAGACATAGTGTCGATATTGTACTGGGCCTGGAGTCAAAAGGGCTAGAGGTCTGGCGTGCGTATTTTACTTCGATGAAGTGCGAGGTCATGGACGTTTTTGGCATTCTGAGGATGTTCTTCGACCCAGCGATGGGCTCCCATATCGCACATGCCGTGGAAATGTGCTCCGTCCTCAATGGCGATGGCCGGAGTTCGGATATCTCCAATCAGCACGCCCTGTTTCAAAATCTGGATTTTTTCCGTGGCGGTAACAGTTCCGTTGATTTTTCCGCTGGTCAGCAGAGTTCCTGCAGAAATAATACCTTTGACGACGGCAAATTCCCCGACTATCAAGGTGCCGGTCGTATGAATCTCGCCTTCGAGCTTTCCGTCTATGCGGACGGTTCCGTCGAAATTGACGACTCCTTTGAATTCAACCCCTTTCCCTAGAAAGGTGAAATTGTCGTCGTCTGATTCGGATGACTTCTTGTCGCCGAGTGCCCACATAGGATCCAGAGTCCTTCCAGGTACGGCAAGCTCACCGGGCGTCAGAGAGACATGACCCCGATGAGCGTTTCATTATATACAGGAGCGGTTCAGCCGTTGACTCTTTTCATGCTCGCCTGGCCTGGCATGCCAACCTGGTGGAGTTGAGTCTCTCGCTGGACTTCGCGAATCCCCTGAGTCATTTCAAGCGTCCCGTTGAAGAGCACGCCTTCTTCAATCGATAACATTGGGGTTTTAATTCCACCGTTCACAATGGCCGGAGCACGCAGCTTGATCTTCTCTTTGGCCACCACGTCACCGGTAATCTTGCCTTTGCAAACAATTGTGCCGGCCGTGACCTTTGCGGTTATAACGGCTTCTTCCCCGACCAGCAGCACTCCGTCGGTGTGGATCTCCCCATCGAGGCTTCCATCGATCCGGACGGTTCCGTTGTACGAGATCGTTCCTTTGAACTCAACGCCTTTGCCTACAAAAGCGCTCACATCTTCCGTTGCTTCCTGACGACCTAGATTGGCCGACATCGAGGTTTCTTCTGCCTCGACTTCTTCCGCCATTGTGCGTTTTCCCTCCGGCTTTTCTGATTTCCACATAATCGATACTCCTCCTCTGGATCCGTGCGTAATGGGTGACGGGTTGACTCCTGTTAGGTGCTGTATCGGAGTGTCTAGGGAAGATATTTAGCGTTAGTTGAGAGAAAAGCAACAAATATGCCTTTTCTCAGCA
>OMJA01000080.1 GCA_900299245.1 Nitrospiraceae bacterium
AATCGAAGCCCGCCACTTTTGCCGTGCCTTCCGTGGCCGGCATGAAGCAGGTGAGAATCCGCATGGTTGTGGTCTTACCGGCGCCGTTCGGTCCGAGGAAGGCCAACACCTCGCCTTTGGCCACGGAAAACGTGACCCGGTCGATGGCCGTGAGATTCCCATACCGCTTGGTAATGTTCTGAACGTCAATCATGAATGTGGTGTCGGGGTGATCAACTGTGAAGGAGTGAGCAGCCTGCCTGCGCCGCACGAGCACAACGTCATCACCGGTCGGATCTTACTGAGTCCGCCGGATTCAGTCAATACGGGGCGAACGGCTCCGGCCGCCTCCGGTCCCGGCAGGCGCAATCTTTACAGGCAGGGAGCGACCTGCTAGAGTTTTTTCCCTTGTTCGTGAAGCTGTTTTGTCTTCGTCGCGGTCGTCGTCGTGTCATCTTATCGTCATGTGAAGGGGAGGTGTTTGTGAAACACATCGTGTTGAAATCGGTTTTGTTGGGAAGCTTGGTGTGGGCAGGGGGTTGCGCAGGCAAGGGGGAGACGGTGCCGCTAAATCTGGGGAGTAAACCGGCCGCCGGGCCGGCTGCCGAGGCTCCGGTCGGTGCCGTAAAGGTTGTCGTGACTCCTTTTCAGGATAGCCGGTCCGATCGGACGAAGCTGGGAAGCCGCCATTCGCTCTGGGGGTCAGACGAGGCCTATACCGTCAAGAACGGAACGGTCGGAGAAGTCACGGCGAAAGCCTTCGCCGATTATCTTGTCCGCAAAGGCTGGCGTGCACAATATGTATCTTCGGCTGCTCAGTCTGGAGCGGCGGATGTGGTGATCTCCGGGAAGATCGAAGAGCTCTCGGCTGACGCCCATGGGGCGATCGGATCGACTGATATTGTGGCGAAAAACAAGATGGTGTTTCAGGCCGCGAATCAGAAGGACGGCAGTTCGATTACCAGCACGAACAGCCATACCGGGACCTATACGGTCTTCTGGTACGCGCCGGAAGACGGCGAGGAAATCCTCAACGAAGTTCTGGAACGGAATTTCGAGAAGTTTGCCGGTCAGACCCGGTTCGACGGGGCGGCATTGCGGTTCCGGTAGCCGGATGTGAGGCCGGGACGCCGACTCAGGAGTCGGCGTCCCGCCTTACGACAGACCCGTTAGGCCGGGTGCTCCGTCAGACTCCCGGTTGACTCCCCCTCCCTCCACCCTATATATAGCCATACCGCTTACGTCAGAAACATGCCCGTTTGTTCGTTTTGGTACCACCCGATTGCGATCTGAACGGATTTCCCTCACCCCAAAGTAGGGAGGGGGGGGTACTCAGTCGGTATTGTTGAGGCCGGCAACCTCCCGTAGGCTGACACCTGTGGCAAGCAGTCATGCCTACAAGTGGAGGAACAGAGTGAACATGAAACTACAGATCTGGCCCATGCATAGGAATTCACGTCTCTCAGGGGTCCTCTTGGCCGCCCTCTGCCTGTCCTTTGGAGCCTGTTCCTGGGTGCCGAAAGGGGAAGCCGGTCTGGATGTCGGGATCAAGGACCGGGGGATTGCCTCGTGGTACGGGGAGCAGTTTCACGGCAAACAGGCTGCTAACGGAGAACTGTTTGACATGATGGCCCTGACCGCCGCGCATCGGACTCTACCGCTCGGCAGTATGGTGCGCGTTGTGAATCTGACGAACGGCAAGCATGTCCGGGTGCGAATTAACGATCGCGGCCCCTACGTCAACGGTCGCATTCTTGATCTCTCTCAGGCGGCTGCGGTGAAGCTGGGTATGGTCCAGAACGGATTGTCCGTTATTCAATTGGAAGTGGTCGGGGATCGCCGACCCGATTTCGTCCTGGCGGAAGAAGAAGCTCCATCGACACAGTCGGCGCTCCTCAGCGTGCACCATCTCAATCCGCTGGCAATCCGAGAGACCTCAGCCTCTACTGTGGGACAGCCGGTCTCCTCGTCGGGGAGTCGCCATCGCCTGCTGCCTACCGATGTGCTGATGCAGCGGCGGATTCGTCGCGTTCCGTCCCTGTTGGCGGCCGATCATACGGCGCATACGGAGAATGTGACGCTGGTCATCGGATAGCCACGGGAGTGGCTGCGGTTGACAGTGCCGGAAGGTCTCCTCTACACTGGGCCGTCAAAATTCAAGGGCGTGTTACGCCCATTATCGATTTGAGAAAGAGGAGTCAGACGGCATGGCGAAGAAGACGGCAGGAGAATCCGAAGAAGCCAAGTTGAAGAAAAAGCTCAGCACCAAGAAAGCCGATGAGAACGGCGCAGCGGTGCGGGCCTTGCGGAAGCGGTTGAAGCGCGAACAGCGCCGCCGCCGGTCCCTGGCTCTCAGGCAGAAGCATGCGGCAGGGAAGAAGGCCGCGGCTCCCGCGAAGTAATCCGTTCACCAAGATGCTCGAGCGATCGTTGTAGGATTGAACTATGGAACACCCCCGTCAGACATCCCCGTCCGCTGAAACCTCCGACGCACTCCCTGCGAGTGATGAATTAGCCGACAAAGTCGCTGAAGATCTGGCGCTGACTCCTGCGGCGTCTCAGGACGTCGTGGCCGCAGCCGCTGAAACCGTCCCTCTTGAAGAAGAGAAGGTCAAGGACGAGATCGAGATTCAGATCGATCTGCTCAGCGATCCGGACTGGGTCGTGCGACGTGAAGCGGTCATCACGCTCGGGGCAATGGGGGATGAACGGTGTGTCGAGCCGCTGGCGCGCGCCTTGCGCGACGGTGACTGGCAGGTCCGCGAAGTCGCGATCGAAGCGCTCGGGCAGGTCGGGTCTCCCGCCGTCGAAATTCTCTTGAAGCTGCTTCGCGACTGGGATGTACGGAAGTACGCCATTCTGGCGCTCGGCAAAATCCGCGATGAGCGGGTACTGGATCCCCTGATGGTGCAATTGCGGAACGACGAGTTCAAAGATGACGCGATCAACGCGCTGGTGGAACTCGGCGAGCCGGCGGTGCCGAAGTTTATCGCCGCCCTGAAGGATAAGGATGAGAGCGTCCGCCAGAGCGCCGTGCTGGGACTGGGCCGGATCAAGGACAGCTCATCGATCGATCCGCTCATCGCCATGTTGCAGGACAAAGACTGGTTTACCAGATTGATTGCAGCGGCCGCATTGGAATCCATCGGGGATGAGCGCGGGCGCGAGGCGATCAAGCCGCTGCTGAAAGATCCCGATATGGTCGTGAAGATGCGGGTCGAGCGGATTCTGGCCAAGTGGAAGAAACAGCCGGTGTCTCAGCCGGCGAATGCCTGAGCTACCGGTTGAGCTCCTTGTCGAGACGTAATTGAATCTCGTCGAGCCGTTTCATCGGCGTCGTCTTTCCCATCGACACTTCTAACCGTACTTCCCGCATCGAGCTGGCCAGGTCCCGGACGGCGTCGATGGCGGGATCTGACTTTGCGCCCTTCGTCGCGTTTTCCAGCACCGTCACGGCTTCCCCCAGTTCCTTGGCCGCGTCCCCGAAGTTCCGTTCGAACAGGTTGGCTTTTGCCTGTACGACACGAGATTTCGCATCTACAAGCCCCTGGCGCCGGCGCAAGTCACGTTCGATGCCCTGCGTGGTGTCCAGGACATTCCGTGATAGCTTCGTGATCGATTGCTGGAGGTCGGACACGGTCTGTTGGAGGGTTCCGATCGGGCGCTGGCCGACATAGTAGCCGGCGCTGAATGAAGCGGCGATCAGAAGCAGCATTCCGAGAAATTTCAGCATAGGTCTCCGAGTCTCTACGGTCGACGCGTGGTTCGCGCGGTGCGTGAGGTTTGTTGCAGAAGGCTTCCGGCTGCGGCGATCCGTACCGCTTCGTCGGTGTCTTGCAATCCTTTCAGTAGAATCGGGATCACGGGGCCGGACACCTTGCCCAAGGCTTTTGCGGCCATGAGTCGGGGGAGCGGCTGCTGATCCTGAAGCAACGCCTGCAGCAGCGACAACGCTTCTTTGTCGGATGCCGCGCTCAAGGCTTGGGCCGCGCTTCCGCGAATCGATGGATCCGGGTTTCTGGCCAGATCCGCGGCCAGCAGCAAGACAGATGAATCGCCGAGACGGAGCAGGCTCTCCACCGCGCTCGCGCGCACCTGCAGGCTGGGATCTCTCGTGAGGGCCTGGAGCAAGGGGCGGTTTTCTTTCAGCCCCAACCTTCCGAGGCTGCCGGCCGCGACGCCGCGCACCATTGCCATTTCATCGCCCAGGGCATGGGTGAGCGGGGCAACGCCTCCGGCGGAGCCGAACTCACCGAGCGCGCCGGCGGCAAAAGCCCGCACCGACGGATTGGGGTCATAGACGGCTTGACTCAGAAGCGCCAGGCTCGACGGCCGTTTCAGACGGCCCAGCACGCCGATCGCGGCCATGCGGACTTCAGCATCGGGCAGAGTGGCGGCGTTCGTGATGTCGATGAGCATATCGGCCTGGCCCATCTTATAGAGCGCGGCATAGGCAAAGATGGCTTCGGGCCCCTCTTCGGTCCTTCCGATTTCAACCAAACGCGGCTTCATTTCCATGACGCGGGCATCGCCCAGCGCATTCATCGCGGCGATGCGGACACTCGGGGCCTCGTCGTTGATCGCCCGCTTCAGCGCGCCGGAGCCGGCCGCCAGACCGGCTTTGCCGATCGCCTCGGCGGCGCGGGCGCGGACCAGCACCGAACTGTTCAGTAGGCCGTCTTCGAGCAGAGAGCCGGTTTCCGGGAGTCCCAATTCGGCGAGCACCGTATAGGCGGCGATCCGCACATGTTCCTTTTGATCACGAACCCGGCTGGTAATGAGACTGAGCGCGAGCGGACGGAGTAAAGTCAGGTCGTCCGGCTGGCCCTCGGCTTTGATTCGGGGATAGAGCGGGAGGGCCTCTTCACCCCGTCCGAGTTTCACGAAACTGTGGAAGGTGAGGCGAAGCAGCTCTTTTGACGGTGTCGCGTCTTTCGGGAGGGCTTGAAAGCGCTGGACGATGGCCGGATAGTCGCCGGCTTTGAAGAGCGCAGCGAATTCTTTGTCCTGAGCGGATGCGGGTGTGCCGGCCGCGAGAGATTCAGTCCGCATACCGGGTATAGGGAACAGGCCGGTGACGGCGACCACACAGAGGGCGACGGCCGCAGCGGTCCGCCGGATTCGATCCCGACACCTCGATACGGTATCGTTCACCATGACGATGGAGTGCGGGCAGAAGCGCCGCTGTACATCGTCTCGACGTAGTCTTTCACCATGCGCTTTGTGCAGAACTGCGGGGCAACGGTCCGGATACATTCCTTCACCATTTGGAGCCAGCCCCGCGGCGTGCCGTCGAGGTCGCGCTGATAGTAAAGGGGTACGACTTCTTGTTCAAGCAGGCGATAGAGCTCTTCCGAGTCATGGGCATCCTGTTCGTGCTGGTCGATCGATGGCGGCAGAGGAGTGACGCCCCAGCCGTTCGCGCCGTTATACCCTTCCTTCCACCAGCCGTCGAGCACGCTGCAGTTGATGACGCCGTTCAGCGCGGCTTTCATACCGCTGGTTCCGCTGGCTTCGAGCGGAAAGCGCGGTGTGTTAAGCCACACATCCACGCCCTGCACGAGAAATTTGGCCATGTGCATATCGTAGTCCTCGAGGAACGCGATATGGCCGCCGAGCTTATGGTCGTTGCAGAAGTTCACGACCTCGTGAATGAAGTAGCGCCCCGGCTCGTCGGCGGGATGGGCCTTGCCGGCGAACACGAGTTGGACCGGCCGCCAGTGATTCTGCAGCAGGCGCTTTAATCTCTCGAGATCGCGGAAGAGCAGCGTGGCCCGTTTATAGGTGGCGAAGCGGCGGGCAAAGCCCAGCGTCAATGCCTCAGGGTCGAGCAGGGTTCCGCGGGCGATGACCTGTGAGGATTGGAGATGGCCGTTGATCCAGCCGGTTCTGGCGCGCTCGCGGATAAAGCTCATCAGCTTGCGTTTCATGAGTTGCCGGACGGCCCAGAGCTGGCTGTCGGGAATATCGCTGACCCGCTGCCACATGGCCTGTTCGTCGCAACGCTCGGCCCAGTCCGGTCCGAGGAACTTTCCATAGAGCTGGCTCATCTCCGGGCCGATCCAGGTCGGGGCATGGATGCCGTTGGTCACGCTCTTGATCGGTACCAGATCCGTCGCGAGGCCCGGCCAGTGATGTTGCCACATTTCGCGGGAGACCCGTCCGTGTTCTCGGCTCACGCCGTTCACATGCGCAGCCTGGTTCATGGCCAGCGCGGTCATGTTGAAACCCTGCCCTCGCGAATCCGGTGTTTCGCCCAATCGGAGGAACGCATCACGGCTCAATCCGAGCTGTTCCCAATAGCCGGAGAAATATTGATCCATCAGGTGATGGGGGAACACATCGTGGCCGGCCGGCACCGGCGTATGGGTGGTGAAGACGGTGCTTTGACGAACCAGTTCGCTGGCTTCGGCGTGAGTGGATCCCCTTTGAACGAATTCCCTGATGCGTTCCAGTGTCAGAAAGGCGGAGTGCCCTTCATTGGCATGGAAGACGGTCGGGTTGATACCCAGTTCGCGCAGCATGCGCACGCCGCCGATGCCCAGCAGAATTTCCTGGCAGATGCGGATCTCCTGATCGCCTCCGTAGAGGCGTGCCGAAAGGGCCCGGTTCTCCGGACTGTTTTCCGGAACGTCTGTGTCGATCAGATAGAGCACAATGCGTCCGACATCGACGCGCCACACTTGCGCGGCCACTGTGCGATGTCCCATCACGACGGTGATTCTACAGGGTGTTCCTGCGGGTGTGAGGGCCGGCCTGATCGGGGACTCTTCGCGGTTGAACGGGGCATAGGCCGCGTCCTGCCAGCCTTCCGGGGTAATCCGCTGGCGGAAGTACCCCTGCGGATACATGAAGCCGATGCCCACAAGCGGCACGCCCAGATCGCTCGCTTCTTTGCAGTGATCCCCGGCAAGAATGCCCAGGCCGCCGCTATAAATCGGGATGGAAATGTGCAGGCCGAATTCGGCGGAAAAGTAGGCGATGGTGGGGGCGGGGCTGGGGCCGTATTTCGCGCCGTACCAGGTGCCGGTGCCCTGGCGGTATTCGTCGAACATTTTCATCACGGCCGAATATTGCCGGACAAACGTCGGATCCTGCCCGAGGTGCCGGAGCCGTTCCGGCGAGACCTCCATGAGGAGCCGCACCGGATTGTGATGCGTGAGATACCAGAGCGTCGGGTCGATCATCTCAAACAGCGCGCGCGCCTCCGGTTTCCAGCTCCACCAGAGATTTTGCGAGAGTTCGGCCAGCCGGATCACATTCTGCGGCAGATGTTTGGGAATAGGATTCGCATTTTCGGCAGTATTCACACGGACTCCTTTGGGTGGCGCTCGTTGCAGGGGCTAGAATCGATCGGCTGAAGACGGGCGGATCAGTCGGGCCGCGGTCAGGCGTGTCCGGTCTTGTGCCATGAGTTCCACTCCTCGGAGAATGCCACGGCGGCGTAGCGTTCGCCAAGGATTTTTGCAACTCGGTTCAGGAGCTTCGTGAGTTGTTGCAGCTCGGCGGGCGTGAGGTCCCCGCGAAATCGCGGATGGAGGCCCCAGCGGGTTTCTACTTCTTCGCCGCTCACGTTCGACATGAGGCTCACGAGTTTGATGTCCTGCCCTGTCGGACCCTTCTTGGCAGGCTCACCGTTGCCCGAGGGTTTCGCGGCTTGCTGGGTCGGGGTGGACGGCGCGGCGGTCGGCGGCGCCTGGCCCAGCAGTACGGCGCTGATCGCGGGGATGATCGCGCTGGCGCACAAGGTTGCGGCGGCGATGACCTGGCCGTTCTGCGGAGCCCCCAGCGCTTGCGCGACGCGTTCGGAGAAGGTTTGAAACAGTTCGTTCTTCGTTTTTGAATCTTCGGTGATCAGGAACTTGTATTTCTCATAGAGGTCGCGGCTTTCCGCGACGGCGTTGCCGACGGTCAGGACGATTTCCATCTGATCCGCATTGTTGCCGAATGCCGGTTCAAGCACAGCCTTGAGCTGGGTTGTGACGGCATCTTCCAGCCCGTTCATGAATTCCATCTGATCCTTGATCGGGATATGCAGCGCCGTGAGCCGGTCGGTCAGGTTGAACATGACCTTCAGGAATTCGAGGTAGATCCCCCACTCATCCTGCCGTTTCAACTTCAACGCCTGCTCCGGAGCGTTGCGCTTCATCATCGTGACGGACTCGCCTGAGACGGCGAGCATGAGTTCGGCGAGTTGACGAAGTTGCGCTTGATATTCTTTGTTGGCGGTTCCCATAGGTGCTCCTGTTCAAGGAGCGCGATTATAGCGGAGGGATGTTTGGGGATGAAAGGGGTGGTGTCTGTGAGATCATGCTAAGCAGAGGGTTCGTTGAGAAGGGCTCCGACGGTATGTTATACAGCCCGACCTGCTGACTGGTATCATGCCGATCGGCCTTCCTGTGGTCTTTCATGGAACGAGAAGTCAAAACCTACGTGCTCAAACGCTCCGACGACGAGGCTGCACCGCGCAAGCTATCGATCGACTACGCGGCGGCGTTGAACTCGCAGCAGCTGGCGGCGGTGACGGCGGGCGAGGGCCCGTCGCTGGTGATCGCCGGCGCGGGGAGCGGCAAGACGCGCACGCTGGTGTACCGGGTTGCCTATCTGATCGATTCGGGCGTCGATCCCTCGAACATTCTTCTCCTGACGTTCACCCGCAAGTCGGCGCAGGAAATGGTGCAGCGGGCCGGTGAACTCATCGGCGCGCGCAGCGAACGCGTCTGCGGCGGCACATTCCATTCGGTGGCGAATCTCTTGCTGCGCCGCTATGGCCGGTCGATCGGGGTGGAGCCGGGCTTTACGATCCTGGATCGCGGCGATGCGGAGGATCTGATCGCGCTGGTCCGGTCGCAGCTCGGGCTGAATGAAAAGGACAAGCGCTTCCCCCGCAAGGGGACGATTATGGAGATGATCAGCAAGAGCGAGAACACGCTCCGTTCGCTGGAGGAGATCATCCTCGACGAGTTCGGGCATTTTGCCGATCACATCGAAGACTTGAGCCGGTTGAAGACGGCCTATCAGGCGGCCAAGCGGCAGAAACAGTTGCTCGACTATGACGATCTGCTGGTGATGCTGCGGCAGCTGTTGTTGCTGGACGAAACGGCACGCATGACGATCTCGCGGCAGTTCCGCTACATTCTTGTGGATGAATACCAGGATACGAACCGGCTGCAGGCCGAGGTGGTCAGGAAGCTGGCCGCCACCCATAATAATGTCATGGTAGTGGGAGACGATTCGCAGTCGATTTATGCGTTCCGCGGGGCGACGTTCAAGAACATCATGGAGTTTCCGCAACTCTTTCCCGGCACGCAGATCTATAAGCTGGAAGAAAACTATCGCAGCACGCAGCCGATTCTGAATCTGGCAAACTGCATTATCGACGAGGCGGCGGAGAAGTATACGAAGCGGCTCTTCACGCGGAAGATCGACGGGCCGTTGCCGTCCCTGGTGGAAGCGGCGGGGGAGAACACGCAGTCCCGCTTTATCGCGCAGAAGATTCTGGAACTGCGTGAAGAGGGCGGCCCGCTGAGTGAAGTCGCGGTGCCGTTCCGGGGCAGTTTTCATT
>OMJA01000081.1 GCA_900299245.1 Nitrospiraceae bacterium
ACAGATCGAGATCCTGACGGCCCGCGTGAACGATTTTTTCCACGCCCGGATTGCGGACGATATCCCAGAACGGTTGCAGTGCCGATGATTGCTGAACCGCCGGAAAATCGATGATGGCGGACTGGCTTTCGGTCGCCACCTGAATCAGTTCAAGGCGCGGGACGAAGCTGTCTTCTCCGACAAATTCCGTGTCGAGCGCCAGGCGCGAGGCGGTGGCCAGATGGTCGCACAGGCGTTCGAGCCCGTCCGCAGTCGTAATGTATTGGTGTGAGTCCACGTAGATTCTCTCTCCTACTCGGTCGGGCGATAAGGGTGATCGGCCTGGCGCACCGGTTCGACGTTGCTCAAGCTCAAATATTCCTTCAGAAACTGATACGCTTCCAGCATCCGCCGTAACGCGGGCTCGGAACTCCGGTCGCCCTGGTTCGAATCGGGGTGCAGTTGCTTGGCTTTCTGCCTGAATGCGGCGGTGACCTCGGCGAGCGGACTGCCGAATTCAATGCCCATGATGGCATAGGCGTCCATCGCGTTGTTGACGCCGGTGCCTCCCTGTGAGAGGGCGCCGCTTCCGCTCGCGGCTTTCAGCATATCCGCGAGGCTGATTTTTTTCCGGCGACGGCGGGGCCGTTCACGAATGTCGCTGTCGAATTCGTCCCACCGGTCTTCGACGAATTCGAGACGCGATTCGAGGCGCATCGCGCCGGACAGATCGCGGATGAGGCCGAGCTCTTCATCGATCTCAATGAGTGATCGAATGACCTCTTCCAGGCCCTGCTCCACACGGAAGAAGCTATCGACCCGTGATTCCATCATCGTGTCGACGGCGAGTTCGAGGCTGGTCTCCGTTTTCTGTCGCAGCGAATCGATTCGCTGGCGCATGCCGCTCTGGAATTTGATGAATTTGCTTTGTGAGAAAGGCATGGTCTGCCGGTCCACCGGCCGCGGCATTGTAGCACAGTGTGATTCCCGGTCAGTAGAGGGTCATGGTCCGCGTCGAGGCCGGTGTCCGCGAGCAGCAACCGGGTAGAGAACGCGCCCGTCATTCCGGTGAGGCCGGTGAATCCCCCGGCGCTCTCCGGCGGGCCACCCCGTTCTCGCGCGCGGCGGCTGCTACGGCCCGGGCGACCTGCGGCACAACCGTTTTATCGAAGAGACTCGGAATAATGTACTCCTCGCTCAACGCGCCCGGGGGGATTGCATGGGCGATGGCCTGGGCGGCGGCTAGCTTCATGCCTTCGGTGATCCGGGTGGCCTGGACATCGAGCGCCCCGCGAAAGATGCCGGGGAATGCGAGGGCATTGTTGATCTGATTGGGATAGTCGGAGCGACCGGTGGCAAATATACGACAGTGTGAGGCGGCGAGTTCCGGCGACACTTCCGGATCCGGGTTTGCCATGGCAAAGACGATTCGGTCGGGCGCCATCAGATCCAGGTCATCGGCAGTTAGAATATTGCCGACTGAGAGCCCGATAAAGACATCGGCTCCCTTCAGTGCATCGCGTAGGTTGCCGATCGGTGCTGTGCGGGTCAGACAGGCCGCCAGGTCGGTCCGGCAGGCACGCAGTTGTTCCGGTGTGCCGGACAGGATGATGCCTTCTTTATCGCATCCTAGCAGGTGCGAGACGCCAGCCGCCAGCAGCATCCGGCAGCAGGCCGTTCCTGCTGCGCCCAGCCCGTTGACGACGACGCGGATGTCCTCGATTCGCTTCCCGGTGACCGTCAGGGCGTTGGTCAGGGCGGCGAGGATGACCACGGCCGTTCCATGCTGATCGTCGTGCATCACCGGCATATCGAGCGACGCCTTCAGCCGCCGTTCGATCTCGAAACAGCGTGGTGCACTGATATCTTCCAGATTGATGGCGCCGAAACCCGGCGCAATACCTTGGACGATGCGGACGATCTCGTCCGGGTCCTGCGTATTCAGGCATACCGGCCAGGCGTCGATTCCAGCCAGTTCTTTGAAGAGCATCACTTTGCCTTCCATCACGGGCAGGGCCGCTTCAGGGCCGAGGTTGCCCAGTCCCAGGACTGCCGAGCCGTCGGTGATCACCGCGACGCTGTTACTCTTGCTGGTGAAGGCATAGACTTTTGATTTATCCCGCGCGATAGCCAGGGACACTCGTCCGACGCCCGGGGTGTAGACCATGGAGAGGACGTTTCTGGTATTGATCGGGATCTTTCCTTCGACACGGATTTTGCCGCCGAGATGGAGGAGAAAGATCCGGTCTGAGGCCGAGAGGACCGTGACATCCGGCAGTGTGCTCAGACGGGCCAGTACCCTCTCGCCATGTTCTTCATTGTGCACGTCGAAGGTCACGTCCCTGACCATTCTAGTTTTGGTGGCCGAGACGAGATCCACGGCACCAAGATTGGCCGCCTCTTCCGCCAGGAGCGCGGCGACGCGGGAGAAAATTCCTGGTTTATTGGCTAGTTCCAGTCTGACCGTGAGGCGATAGTTGGAATAGGGACCGATCTCCGCCATGGCGGGTTCTCCTGTGAAACTGCTATCTGTAGCCTAACATAGATCGATGCGGTGCAATGGGTCCGGTTGACCGGGCCGGGGGGGCCATATCGATCGTCGGATCAAGGCCAGGTTTTTAGCGTCCGATAGTTGACTTTATGCATATTTTTGGCTTACCGTGCACGGAAATTTGCCTGATCGTGACAGGCACTCATTCCAAACTTTCCAACCTTTCAGGGGGTGAACAGTTATGAAGAGCATGTTGATGGCAATCATGGCAGTGGCAATCGCAGTGACCTTCAGCGCTCCGTCCTTCGCCGGCGACGAGAAGAAGAAGGAAGAGAAGAAGGGCGGCCACGTCGTCGTATTCGGCGATGAGAAGAAGAAAGAAGAGAAGAAGGGCGGACACGTGGTGTTCGGCGACGAGAAGAAGAAGGAAGAGAAGAAGGGCGGTCACTGATCGACCGACACCGCTGAGGTGTCGTCTGTGTGTGCCTCCGACTGAATCTGTCCAAAGGCCTACGATCCTCAGGGTCGTAGGCCTTTTTTCTTTTATGCGACGTTGACCCTCCTTCCGCGCCGATGCTACGGTGCAAGTATGTCATCCACATCTGATCGCAAGCCGAACCGGCTCCATGCCGAGACCAGTCCCTATCTCCTGCAACATGCCTATAACCCCGTCGATTGGTATCCCTGGGGGCCGGAAGCGCTGACCGCCGCCAGGTCGGCGTACAAGCCGATCCTGTTGTCGATCGGCTACTCGGCCTGTCACTGGTGCCATGTGATGGAGCGGGAGTCGTTTGAAAACGCGGCGATCGCCGCCGTCATGAATCGCCATTTTATCTGCATCAAAGTGGATCGCGAGGAACGGCCCGATCTCGACGAGATATACATGGCGGCGACGGTGGCGATGAACAACGGCCAGGGGGGCTGGCCGATGACGGTGTTTCTGACGCCGGATCAGGAGCCGTTTTTCGCCGGCACCTATTTCCCACCGGAAGATCGCTGGGGCCGGCCGGGTTTCGGCACGTTGTTGACGAAGATTGCCGATTATTGGACCAAAGATGTGGCCGGCGTTCGGACGCAAGCAAAAGAGCTGACCGAACGATTGAAGGGCGAAGGCCGGATCCCCTCCCCGATTTCCGTCAGCGAGTCGGTGCTCGAAGACGCCGTCACCCAATTCAGCGAAGAGTTCGACGAGACGCATGGCGGATTCGGCGGGGCGCCGAAGTTTCCTCCGGCTGCCGGACTGTCACTGCTCTTGCGGTGCTACCGGCGATCCGGCGATGCCCGTACGTTGGCCATGGTGACGAAGACCCTCGACAGAATGGCGGCCGGAGGAATCTACGACCATATCGGCGGCGGGTTTGCCCGTTATTCCACCGACGCCCAGTGGCTGGTGCCGCATTTCGAGAAAATGCTCTATGACAATGCGTTGCTGGCGCGGGTCTATGTCGAGGCGTATCAGGTGACCGGGAATCAGGACTATCGCCAGGTGGCCTGCGAGGTGCTGGATTATGTGCTGCGAGAAATGACCGGCCCGGCCGGCGGTTTCTATTCGGCCACCGATGCGGATTCAGAAGGCGTCGAAGGAAAATTTTTTGTGTGGCAGCCGGCTGACGTGCTGGCATTGGTCGAAAATGAAGCCGATGCCCGGCAATTCTGCGCGCTCTACGACATTACGGAAAAAGGTAATTGGGAGCACGCCAGTATTCCGAACCGCCTGCGGCCCTTGTCCGATGTCGCGAAGGAACTGAACCGGACCGGCGATGAGTTATCGGAGACCGCTGCCCGGCTGAAGCCCCTGCTCTATCGTGCGCGTCAGCAACGCGTGGCTCCGGGGCTCGACGATAAAGTGTTGACCGCATGGAACGGCATGATGCTGTCGGCGATGGCTGAAGCAGCCCGGGTGTTCGGTGAGACGCGGTATCGCGATGCGGCGATGCACACCGCGGACTTCCTGTTGAAGACACACGTGCGATCGGATGGGCGACTCCTGCGGACCTCGCGCGCAGGCCGGGCGCATCTCGATGCCTATCTGGAAGATTACGCCTATCTGGCGGAAGGGCTCATTGATCTCTACGAGGCCGGGGCTCCTGAGCGGTATCTGCAGGCGGCGACAGGATTTGCTGATCGGCTGCTGGCCGACTTTATGGATACAGAACAGGGTGGATTCTTCACCACAGCCCGGAGTCATGAGACGCTCATCCTGCGCAGCCGCGACGGAGCCGATGGGGCGACACCCAGCGCGAACGCCGTGGCGGCATCCGCGCTGGCACGGTTGGCCTGCCATTTCGACCGGCAGGATTGGCGGGATGCAGCCGTTGCGGCGATCCGCGCGTACGGGCGGCAGATCACGCGCTATCCCCGCGCGTTCGCCAAAAGTCTGTCGGTGGTAGATTTTCTGACAGACGGCTCGGTGGAACTGGCGTTTGTCGGCGATGCGTCGCAACCGGCCATGCAGGCGCTCTATCGCGCGGTGGCGGACGAATATCTTCCCAATCGGATTATTGCGTCGACCGGGTCGAATACAGAATCAACTCTCCCCTTATTGCAGGGAAAGCCGGTCATTCCCGGTCAGCCCGCTCTGTATATCTGTCGAAATTTCAGTTGCCAGCGGCCTGTGACCGATCCGCAGTCCGTGGCCGGTGCGCTCCGGGATCATCGGACGAACGATCGAATGGCAGGCGTGTTGCGTGGGGCGCAGCTGTCCGGTCATGCGACGGCACAGGGAACTGCGGCGTATGCGGCGCGCATGGTGGGTTTGTCTCCCGCCGGTTCATTAGCCCATGGGTTTACCACGATGGGCTCGACCGGACTGACCATGTCCCGGCTGGGGTTCGGGACCTATCGCGTTGCGACGAACAATGCGGAGCATCGGCAGGCGTTGACGCAGGCGGTCGCGTCCGGCTGCAACCTGATCGACACGTCGACCAACTATATGGATGGCGACAGCGAGCGTCTGGTCGGGGCGGTGCTGGCCGAGTTGGTCAGGGCAGATTCGCTTTCCCGCGAGCAGATCGTAGTCATATCCAAGATCGGCTATGTGCAGGGTGAGAATTTGAAAGCCGCCGAGGCTCGGGAGAAATCCGGTCGCCCCTACTCCGACATGGTGAAATACGGTGAGGGGATCTGGCACTGTCTGCATCCTGAGTTTCTCGCCGATCAGCTTGCATTGTCGTTGGACCGACTG